>CBFGYX010000125.1:0-5623 GCA_965653075.1 uncultured bacterium | reverse complement strand
GGGTAAGCTCGGCGTCGTTTGGGTTGGAGGGATAAAACGCCGACAGCGTGGCAACGGCGGCCGCAGCAACCGTCATCGGGTGCGTGGTGCGTGGGAACGCCTCGATGAAGCGGCGTACGTCTTCGTCGAGCAGCGTGTGCGCCTTGATTTCCTTCTCGAACGACGCCAGCTCAGAAGCGCTGGGTAGCTCGCCGAAGGAAAGCAGATAGGCTACCTCAAGGAAAGAGGCATTGCCTGCAAGCTGCTCGAGCGGATATCCGCGGTAGCGCAGGATCCCTTTCTCGCCGTCAATGAAGGTGATATCGCTGGTACAGGAGCCGGTGTTACCAAACGCCGGGTCGAGCGTGATGGCACCGCTCTCAGCACGCAGCTTGGTGATATCAACGCCGATCTCTCCTTCGGAGCCCTCCACAACCGGCAGTTCATACGTATTTCCGTCAATCGAAAGTCGAGCAGACTGCATGCGTTTATCCCGTAATTACCTGACGAAAAGCTGACCTCACCCGCCGCCATCTCACCTCAACTGGCATAGAACCATTTGCGGGCCGTAAATGTTCGTCACGAGTCGCCGGTACGTTCCGTATATGAAGACGGATTCTCCAAACGTCCGCACTTCTCAACCTCGTCCTCAAGCATTTGACGCTCGATATCGACTTCGACAGCGCGTCCCTTGATCTCTCTTCGTCGCGCATCGAGGGAGCTCGCGTGCTCCTCCGCGGGCACGACAATCATTATCCCGGCAAGTGGAAATGGGTCCACTTCCGCCTGCGTGGATGCAGGGGCCGCGAGGTATCGTTCGAATTACCGGATTCGTTCGAGCCCGGCAGCGATCACCTCGAGCGGCATCGCATGGTCTACAGCTACGATGGTCACACGTGGGCATTCTTCCCTCATAATCGCCGGCAGCCCGCGCGCGGAATCTACGAGTTCACGCTTGGCGCGCCGTTTGACTGTGACGAGGTCTTCGTCGCGTACGGAATTCCATACCCGGCGTCACGCGTCGACCGGATGGTGGAGAGCATGGCATCGTCGCCGTTCGTACAGCCCACACGTAGTGCCGACGAGTCGTTCGTCCTCGGAATGACGCTCGGAGGCAGCGACGCCTTCGGAAGAAGAGTGCCGCCGTTACCGCTGTATGGTTTGCAGATTGGGGAGGGAGGGCCCGACGCGCGCCGCATCGTGTTGATGTCGGGCGTGCATCCGAATGAAACGCCGGCGAGTCACATGATGGAAGGGATGATGGCGTTTTTAATCGATCCTGATCATCCGGATGCGCAATTTGTCCGAAGTCATGCGGAAGTTCTGATTTATCCGATGGTCAATCCCGAGGGGCGATTTGCCGGTTATAACCGCGGTACACGCGAATACCCGGAGCGAGACGCGAATCGATTCTGGCACCCCGACCTGTACGGCGACTTCCTTGAGGTTCGCACGATCGCCGAGTCGCTCAAGCAGGATCTCGACGGGCCGCCGGATTACTTCATCGACCTGCATTCATGGACGGATACCGGCCGGCACTTCGGCATCCTGTCTCGTGAGGATGGATTTCACCTCGACCCATTCTGGCAGGCATTCCGGCGGATCGAGCCCCGCGTAAACGAGGAGCCATCGAACTGGCTAAACTGGTCGACGGAGACGTTTGCCTTCAAGATTCTGGGCGCACGATTCGCAATGACCTTCGAGACGATGTTCGTTCCGAACATGAACATCGACGGCTTTCACGAGCTGGGAAGAAATCTTGGCCGTGCATTAGCTGCCGGATTATCGGCTCGAGCTTAACGCCGTCTCGATCCGTATACGGCAGCTGCTTCAGGCGGCTAATGCGTCGTCGGTGCTGTCGCGTCGTTCGCCGAGGGTCACGTCTGCGAGGACGGGCAGGTGGTCCGACCCTCGCCGTGTGGCGCTGCTCATGTATGATTCTACACGCGAGACTCGCGCACCGCGGGCGTAAATACGATCGAGTGCAAGCACCGGGCGCGATGCCGGGTAACTCGCCGGCCAGGCGCGGTTATCGTGTAGATCGGTGAACGCGTTGTCGAGCTGTCGCGACGCGGGGCAGCGGCGCCAGGCGTTCATGTCGCCCAGCAACAGCACCGACCCCTGGAGCCGGGGGTGTGCCAGCAGCGACCGCACTTGATGACGCCGCGTCCGATCCACCAGCGCAAGATGCGTGGCGACCACGGCGACCGGGTGTTCGCCGCCGAATTGCGCCGCAAGCGCGGACCGTTGTTCGAGCCGGCCCACGTTCAGGTCAATCGCGAAGACGGCATCCATCGGCCAGCGAGACAGCAGTGCGTTGCCCAACTCGCCGCGGCGGTGGATTCGGGTCGTCGCGAACGATACGTGATAGTTGAGGCGCCTGGCGAGCTGGAACAGGGGATCCGGACCCTCGAACGGTCTCAGGACCTCCTGAAGCGCGATAATATCGGCATCGAGCTCTTCAAGGACGGCATAGGCCAGGGAAGGCAGGAGCCGAGATCCACCCGAAAAACCGGTCCATCGGTGCACATTATACGTGGCGACCCGCAGGTCGGCCGATGGGAGGCCGCGTTCGCCGTGTGCGGCGTGGTAGGTTGCCAGGTATGGGACGCGGCTTGAAAGGTGGGCCCGCGTTTCTCGATGTGGACCGGGCCTCAGGCTCTGGGTGATTGCGCTTAGCACGAGCGATTACTTACGTCTACGTCCTCTAAGAGTGATCTGGATAATGCCCTTTATCGGCAGGACAACGGTCGATGTAACTCGTTCAGGGACAAAAGTTTTCAGTAAAGATTACACCGGGGTGATAAAACGGCTGCAGCTTGAAGTAAGGCCGATATGTTCTTCAGAATTCACGAATCGGAGGTCTCGGTTATGTCCGCAAGTGCCTGCCGAAACTCGCTTTCCGATGTCAGTTTACGGCGCGGGCGCCCCGCCGATTGGCCGAGCCTGGTCTCGTGCGCGTCGATACAAAGCCAGTCGGCATAGGTGTAGTATCCGGGGCGGCGCTCATCGAGGAGGGCACGAACCGCTGCCCTCTCCGGCGATTGCGGATTCCCGACTGCGCCCTCCGCCACATCGGCGAGCAGTAGGTCAACCGTCTCAATGCTGCATGGCTTATTCGTTCCGATCACGCCGGAGGGCCCGCGCTTGATCCATCCCGCAACATAATGCCCGCGACGTAGAGCACCGTCGACGTCGACAACGCGCCCGCCGTCATTCGGAATCACCCCCCGCTGCTCGTCGAACGGCAAGCCTGTTATCGGAATCCCGCGGTAACCTACCGAGCGAAAAACGGTACCGGCCGGTATTTCTTCAAACTCGTCGGTCGGTATCGCCGAGAGCCGATCGCCCCGCGGTTCGATCCGATTGATGACCGTACTCACGGCGGCAACGCATCCATCGGGTCCCGGTAAAATCTCAACCGGCGATTCGAGGAAGCGGAGGTGGAGTTGTCGCTTTGCATTTTTCAGCGGCCGCTCGGCAATCTGGCGCAGGGTGTCGAGCTTGGTAGAGGTTTCGCGATCGGGATGTTCGGCGAGGTGGCGAAGCGTGTGCGGGTCGAGATCGAGGTCTCGTTTGCGGATGATGAGATCCGCCGTTTGCAGGTCGCCGAGTTCGCGCAGTTCGGGATTGGTGAAGGCGGCTTGCCCCGGCCCGCGCCGCCCCAGCAGATAGACGCGGCGGACGTCGCTCGAGCGGAGGGCCTCCAGCGCGTAATCGGCAATGTCTGTCTTTTCCAACTCCTCCGGCGTCCGGCACAGAATCCGAGCAACATCGACTGCGACGTTGCCGACTCCGATAATCACGACTTCCTTTTTGGAGAGGTCGAACGTACGATCGCGAAAGTCGGGATGACCATTGTACCAGGCCACGAACTCCGTCGCCGAGAAGCTGCCCGGCAGATCTTCGCCGGGGATGCCAAGCGAGCGGTCGGTCTGCGCTCCCGTGGCATAAATGACGGCGTGGTAATAAGACTCCAGCTCAAGGACAGAGAGATCGCGGCCGATGTCCACGCCTCCGAAGAAACAGAACGCATCGTGCCGGGCGATTCGGTCGAAGACGCGCGTCACGTTCTTGATCTTCTGGTGATCGGGAGCAACGCCACCACGGACGAGCCCGAACGGTGTTGGAAGCCGGTCGAACATGTCGATCTCGACCGGGCCGTCGGCCTGCTTGAACAGGTGATCAGCGGCGTAGAACCCGGCCGGACCCGAGCCGATGATCGCGACGCGCAAAGGACGGACGATGGTCTCCATAGAGGTTGCCGGTGGGTGGGTGACTATGGCATCAAACCAAAACGGTTGCTCGATGTCAAGAGCCGGTGAACCCGCTTATAGCCGGCCGATCAGCGCGCGCAGCCTGAGCTCCCACACCTTGAGCGCCGCCTCGCGGACGATGGCGCGGCTCATCTTCGACTGGCCCTCGGTGCGTTCCGTAAAGATGATCGGCACCTCCATGATTCTGTAGCCTCGTTTCCACGCACGGTACTTCATCTCCACCTGAAACGAATAACCGTTCGAGCGCACGCGGTTGAAGTCGATCGCTTCGAGAACGCGGCGGTGGAAGCACTTAAATCCGGCCGTGACGTCCTGCACCGGCAACCGCGTGATTAGGCGCGTATAGACGCCGGCACCATAAGACAACACCAGCCGGCTCAGCGGCCAGTTGATCACGCGCACCCCCTGGATATAGCGCGATCCAACCGTTACGTCGGCCCTGCCGTCACGAACGGGCGCGATAAGACTGGGGAGGTCTCGCGGATCGTGAGAGAAGTCGGCATCCATCTCACAGATAAAGTCGAAGCCCAGCTCGAGTGCGTGGCGAAATCCGAACCGGTAGGCTGAGCCGAGACCGAGCTTACCGGTGCGCTCGAGAAGCTCGATACGGTCCGGATACCGGTTCATCATGCTCCGTACGACGTCGGCCGTGCCATCGGGCGAGTTGTCGTCAACGACGAGCGCGACGACGGGCTCGGGCAAGGCCGCGACCGCCTCCAGCACGAGCCCAATATTCTGCGCCTCGTTATAGGTCGGGATGATGACGGCGGCGCGGCCGGTTGAAGGCGATTCGGGCAACGGACGAGACCAAACGTGAGATGAAGGCGAGCGCGAAGCTAATCCCACGCTTCTTTTTGTGCAAAGAACGCCGTGGCCAGACCCGGTGAACATGGCACTTTCACAGGCAACTCAACGAAAGCACGCATCCCGATAACTGAATCATTGATATTTATGCTTATAATTCCGGGCCGTACCGAAATGGGTACGTTTGCATATGCACGCTTCCCCGCATCTTGCGTGGTGATACAGCTGGGAGACCGGCCTTGAGTGCGGCGCCTCGCGCGCAAGTGGTAGTTCGTAGACCATTTTTCCCATAGACCAAATGGCTAAAGCAAGAAAGAAGGCCGACGACGCAGCTTCGGCGAAGGCATCAAACGGCGCCGGCGACGGGCAGGTTGAGATTCCCGAGGTGCTGACGTATGAGTCCACCGCGGCTACGTATCACGCCGGTCAGTACACCCATGATGAACTGGGTCTGAGCGCCGATGATCTTAAGGCGATGTACCGCAATATGCTGTTGCAGCGCCGCTTTGAGGAGCGCGCGGCTCAGATGTACGGGCGGCAGAAGATCGCCGGTTTCCTCCACC
>CBFGYX010000124.1:0-5636 GCA_965653075.1 uncultured bacterium | reverse complement strand
CGGATGCCGAGGGTCAGGACTACGTTCAACTACGCTGGAAATATCATTACACGGGTCCGGTCGAAAGCGGGCCGCGCTCGATGCTGGCCGTCGACGACATCGTGGTCGCAGCCACGATCTCAATTAGCACCGACGAACCGATCACGCTGCCGACGTTCCGTCTCGAAGAACCATACCCGAACCCGGTGAGCGGTTCAGTCAACCTCGCCGTCAACGTGCCGGCCGCGGGCGATGTCGTGCTAGAGGTCTTCGACGTGCTCGGTCGCCGCGTGGCGACGGTCATCGACGACGTGCTGCCGGCCGGGCGGCATGCGCTGCAGTGGGATTCCCGCTCGCTCGCATCCGGCGTTTACATCGTGCGCGCCCATGCGGGTGGGCTCACCCAGACCCGCCGACTGGTGGTGGTGAAATAGTATTAACAGGCCCTGGCGATTCGCGTCGGTTCGCCCCTGGCACACGCCGGGGCGAACCTGTACGCGGCTGTTTTGGGGGAAGCCGGGCAACGGCCCCGCCTCGCACTGCGGCTTTGCGCCGGGACGATTAGCACCCGCCGCCGCGTCCCTGGCGCACGTAAACCAACCCTTCGGACGCACATCCATACATTACATGCAATTCCTCGTGAGGATGACGCGCGGCTCTCGATCAAATTCCGCTACCGAATACAATTGATGACGCGACTCGCAAGGTTTTCGTGGTTCGAATACGAGGGGCGCGATCCTGTCTTCGATCACTACCGCCCGAATGAACATGAGTACCAGAACCCGGTCATCGCCGGTTTCTATCCCGATCCCAGTATTCTTCGGGTCGGTGCAGACTATTACCTCGTCACGTCGACGTTTTCGTTCTCTCCCGGCGTGCCCATCTTCCACAGCCGCGACCTCGTCAACTGGCGCCAGATCGGGAACGTGCTCGATAGACCCTCGCAGCTCGATCTTGAAGGACTCGATATATCGGAAGGCATTTACGCACCCGCCCTCCGCTATCATGAGGGCACGTTCTACCTCCTGACGACGCTCGTAGGCAAAGGCGGCAACTTCATCGTGACGGCCGACCATCCGGCCGGTCCGTGGAGCGACCCCGTCTGGCTACCGGAGGTCGTCGGCTTCGATCCATCCATCTTTTTTGATGACGACGGACGAGCCTACATCGTCAACAACGGCGATCCGGCGTACACCCCTCTATACCAGGGGCACAAGGCGATCTGGATTCAGGAGTTTGACCTTGCCGAGATGAAGACCGTCGGCGAGCGCCGGGTGATCGTAGACGGCGGGGTGGACATTTCTAAGGAGCCGATCTGGATCGAGGGGCCGCACATCCACAAGGTCGACGGCGTTTACTATCTCATAGCGGCAGAAGGTGGCACGGCCGAAGACCATTCCGAAGTCGTGTTCCGGAGTGATCATGTCTTCGGGCCGTTCATCCCCAACGAAAACAATCCGATTCTCACGCAGCGCCATCTCGATCCCGGTCGTGTGCATCCCATCACATCCACGGGGCATGCAGACATCGTTCAGACGCCGGAAGGTGAGTGGTGGACGGTTTTTCTCGGCACCCGTCCGTATGAAGGCGATCTGTACAACACCGGCCGCGAGACGTTCATGATGCCGCTGGAGTGGCGCGATGGATGGCCAACCGTCGTCGGAGGGACGGATCCGCTGCCGTTCGTCCGCCAAAAACCGAATCTGCCGCCATCCGACCCGGCGGAGACCCCGCTCACCGGCAACTTTGTGATACGCGATAACTTCGACGTACCCGAGCTCGCACCGTACTGGATGTTCATCCGCACGCCGCGGGAGCGCTGGTACACGATCGACGACCGCGGGCTCCACATTGAAGCTCGCGCTGTCGATATCGGCGGGCGAGGCCAGCCGTCGTTCATCGGCCGCCGCCAGCAGCACACCCACGCGACGGCTACGGTAAAGCTACGGTTCAATCCCGCAGAAGACGGAGACCGTGCGGGACTCGTGGCCTTCCAGAATGATGACTTTTACCTCTTCATCGGAGTCTCCATGCGGCATGGAGCCGTAGCGATGGAGGCCGAGCGGAAGGCCGGCGGCGAGGCTGAAGTTATCGCAAGCGAGGCCGTCGACATCGGTACCGATGAACCGGCTTACTTGCGCATCGATGCCGACGGCGGCGTCTACCGCCTCTCGTACTCGCTCGATGGTGAGGATTGGCGGACGCTCGTGGGCGATGTCGACGGTCGCATCCTGAGCACGCGAATGGCGACCGGATTTGTAGGCACGATGATCGGTATGTATGCCGCCACGGAAGGGTAGCGCAGTAGGGCGCGTCACGCCGCCGGATGCGACGCTGCGGCCGCTTGACTATGCCGACATCTACGGTCTATCATCAAAGTCATCATATGACTTTATGACGACTGGGAAATCTCCGTCCATATGTTCATCCCATTGAAGATGCGTTGTGAGCGCTCAGTAGGAGTTGGCTTGGTGCTGATCCTCATCCTTGTGATGACGGTGCCTGATGCCGGTGGCCAGACGCCGCTGCCGCATCTGCGCACGCAGGGCACAGCAACGCAGTTCATCGTTGACGGTGAACCGTTTCTAATGCTTGGCGGCGAACTGGGAAACTCATCGGCGTCGAGCGCCGAGTACTTGCGGCCTCACTGGCAGAAATTCGTCGATCTGAACATGAACACGGTCATCGCGCCGGTTTACTGGGAGATCATCGAGCCGGAGGAAGGGCAGTTCGACTTCGCGCTTGTCGATTCGCTCATCGAAGGTGCCCGCAACCATGATCTTCGGCTGGTACTGCTCTGGTTCGGCTCCTGGAAGAACAGCATGTCGTCGTACGTGCCGTCGTGGGTCAAGCTCGATCAAGACCGTTTTCCTCGAGCGCGGAGGGCCGACGGCACGCCGCTCGAAATCCTGACGCCGTTCTCGGAAGCCAACATCGAGGCCGACCGCCGCGCGTTCACTCGGTTCATGGAGCATTTACGCAATGTGGACGGCGAACGGCAGACGGTCATCCTGGTACAGGTGGAGAACGAGATCGGGATGATCCCCGAGGCGCGCGATCACAGTGTCCTCGCGCGCGCGGCGTATGATGCAGAGGTACCCGCCGAGCTCATCGCACGCATCCGATCCAGCGAGCATCGCATTACCGATGAGCTGCGTCGGTTGTGGGATGACGGCGGCCAGCGCACGTCCGGCACGTGGCGCGAGGTCTTCGGCGAGTCGGCCCGGGCCGAGGAGGTCTTCATGGCCTGGTACTTCGCACGGTACGTCGAAGCAATCGTGGCATCCGGCAAGGAAGCCTATCCGCTGCCGATGTACGTCAATGCTGCGCTGCCGCGGCCCGGTGTCGAGCCAGGGGCGTATCCGAGTGCCGGGCCGCTTCCGCACCTGTTCGACGTCTGGTATACCGCCGCGCCGTCGCTTGACTTCCTCGCCCCCGACATCTACTTCCCTAATTTCGTCGAGTGGATGGCGCGCTACGACCAGCCGGGCAATCCGCTCTTCATTCCCGAGGCTCACTACGCCGGCGCACCTGAAGCCGCCGTCAACGCGTTCTACGTCTTCGGCAACCACAATGCGATTGGCTTCGGACCCTTTTCAATCGAGTCGATCGACGATCCGAAGAACGACCCGTTGTCGGCAGGCTACGACGTGCTGCGCCAGATATCCCACCTCATTATGGAGCACCAGGGGATGGGGACGATGGTCGGCGTGCTTCCCGTCACTGATTTCGAGGGCGATGTCGACGACTCCAACATGCAGTTCCGATTCGGCGAGTATGACGTCACAGTGGCATTTCGCGATCCATGGCAGCCTGACCATTCCCACCCGCGGGGCGGCCTCATCATACAACTCGACGACAACGAATTGCTCGTTGCCGGCAGCGGCATCACGCTTACATTCGGAGCGGACGACGGCCGGGCCGGCATCCTCTCGATTTACGAGGGCACGTACGAAGACGAAAACTGGGTGCCGGGGCGTTTGCTCAATGGCGACCAGAGCCACCAGGGGCGCCATCTCCGTATTCCACCCGGTGAATACGCCATTCAACGCGTTCAACTCTATCAATACAATTAACTGCGCGTCGGTCCGACGCGGCTGAGTACATTTACATGCGCATTACCGACATCCGGGCGACGCCCGTGACCGTCCCCTTAGAGGCGCCGCTGCGCCATGCCAACGGCAGCCACTGGGGGCGTTTCGTTCGTACAATTGTGGAGGTCGAAACGGACGAAGGGCTCATCGGCCTCGGCGAGATGGGCGGCGGCGGAGAGATCGCTACCGCCGCGTTTGCGGCGATGAAGCCATACCTGCTCGGCCACGACCCGGCGCGCATCGAAGAGATGCGATTTCTGATCGCAAACCCGACGGCGTCGCTCTATAACAACCGCACGCAGATCATGGCCGCGCTCGAGTTTGCGTGCCTGGATCTGATCGGCCAGAAGTGGGACGTGCCGGTGTCGGATATTTTGGGAGGGAGACTTCGTGACGAGGTTCCGTTCGCGTCGTACCTGTTCTTCCGCTATCCCCATCCACAGAGCCGTGAGAATGAAGTCCGCACGATCGATCAGCTCGTCGCCGAGGCGAAGTCGCTCAAGGAGCGCTATGGCTTCCGGTCGCACAAGCTGAAGGGCGGTGTCTTTCACCCGGAATACGAGCTCGAGGCTTATCGCGCGGTCGCGGAAGAGCTGCATGGAGACTCGTTCCGCTTCGACCCGAACGGCGTCTGGTCGACGGAACAGGCCATCTGGTTCGGCCGAGAGATCGAGGACCTTCGCAACGATTATTTCGAAGATCCCGTCTTCGGGCTCGAAGGCATGCGCCGTGTGCGTGAGAACCTGCGAACTCCGCTGGCCACGAATACCGTGGTGGTCAACTTCGAACAGCTCGCGGCGAACATCCGCAACATGTCGATCGACGTCGTTTTGCTCGATACCACGTTCTGGGGCGGTATCCGCCCGTGCGTGAAGGCGGCCGGCGTGTGCGAGACGTTCCAGCTGGGCGTGGCGGTTCACTCCTCGGGGGAACTTGGCATCCAGCTCTCCACGATGCTGCACCTCGGCGCCGTCACCCCGAACCTGTCCTTTGCGGCCGACGCTCACTACCACCATCTCGTCGACGATGTCATCGTCGGCGGCAAGATGGCGTACGTCGATGGGAAGATCGCCGTACCCACGGGCCCCGGCCTCGGTGTGAAGCTCGACCGCGATAAACTTGCCGAGTACCACGAACTCTACCAGCGGCTTGGCGGTTATGCCTACGACCAGGACCCGCTACGTCCGAGCTGGGCCCCGATCATCCCGAACGACCGCTGGGCCGACCCCGAAGACGACCGCGTTCCCTCCGTACCATTGTGACTTTGCAAAGCATGCCGTTGCTGTTCAAGACGATTTTTGCCGCCGTACTTTTTCTGTCATCGGTATCCGGGCATGCCGCTCCGCGCGACTGCCCGGTTGAAGACGGATACGATCTCTGGCTGCGCTATCGGCCTGTTGAAGATCAGGCACTCGCCGAGCATTATGCATCCGTGATAACCGGCGTCAATCTGCCGGGTGAGTCGGCGACGCTGCAGGCGACGCGGGAGGAGCTCAATCGCGGCCTCGGCGGTCTCCTTGGTGAGGTCCAGTTTGTGGATGATGCAGGGGCCGGGCGCGTGCT
>CBFGYX010000123.1:0-5657 GCA_965653075.1 uncultured bacterium | reverse complement strand
CGCGGGACGAGGTGTCGACAGCACCGTCGTACCGATGTTTACCGGGCGGGGCGCGATCCCCTTTGTGTTCCGCCGCGCGGGGTCGGGCGGGATGACCATTCAGCATCCGTTTCGTGGGGTGATGGACGTAGAGGTCGACGCCGCCGGCCGTCTCGTGCATCTCGATGCCGGGCAGACCACGCGCAAGCTGACCGTAAACCGCGTCGACGATGTTGACCCCGTTGCCGTGGCTACGCGATTCGTGGCCGAGGATCAGGCCGGCCGCTCGTTCGGTGCGCTTTCGGGCCGTGGCGAGTTCGCGACTACGGTTGGCGATGCGAACATCACGATTGATTTCGGGCAGCCGTCCAAACGCGGCCGAGACATCTGGGGCGCGCTCGTGCCGTTCGGCGAACTCTGGCGCACCGGAGCCAACCTCGCCACCCACATCACCACCGATCGCACGCTGGAGTTCAACGGCACCGTTGTCGAGCCCGGCACCTACACCTTGTTCTCGATCCCCGAGGGTGATGGCGGCGTGCTCATCATCAGCTCCCAGACGGGGCAGAACGGCAACAGCTACAATCCCGAGCATGATCTTGGTCGGGTGCCGATGCACGTTCAGCCACTCGACTATGTCGTCGAAGATTTCCTCATCGACGCCGTTCCAGCGCCGGAGGGCGGGCAACTGCGTCTGCTCTGGGATCGCACGGCCTACGTCATCCCGTTCGCCATTCGCTGACGCGACCGCTTGCCTTCACCATTCGCGCGGGACGCGGGCCAGGCCAAGCGGAGCTACGACGCTGTTGTAGAGCACGTAGAGCAATTCCATCGGCGGGATGAGGTAGAAGGGGATCGTGTCATCGCTCAATCGACGGCCCGCTCGATGAACCGCAACGGTCTGGCAGGCGAGGCGAACGACAAGGAGCGAGGCGCCTGTCCATCCCCACAAAAAAGGAGCGAGCCATAATAGCAGCGACGACAGATGATACGCGCCCAGGTGTAGTTTCACGTCGAGCGGATAGAAACGGCCGGCCGAGGCATGGCGCTTCTTCTGCCTGAACCATGCGCGCCATGTCTGAGGCGCGTCCGTCCACACAAGGCTGTCGGGGCCAAACAAATGCATGACGCGGGCGGTGCGCCGCTTTACGACCTGCTGCAGAAATAGGTCGTCATCGCCGCTTAGCGATTGTAGCGTTCCGCGAAAGCCATCCGTCCGGTCGAAGACGTGCTTGCTGTAAAACAGGCTGCGGCCGACGGCCATGAACGGCCGTCCGAGTCCGACGGCGGCGGCGGTTTGCTGCCCGGTGATCAGCGTTTCGTAACGTGCAAAGAGATTTAAAAGTGACGACTCGGGTGCATACGGACTGTATCCGATCACCAGTGTGTTTTGATCGCCGGGTGAGCCGTCGCGCAGCCACGACGGTGCCGGCCTGCAGTCAGCATCCGTCAGCGCGAGGTTGGGATGCCGCGCCTCGCGGATGCCGATCGTAAGTGCGTTCTTCTTCCGAGGATGAATGGGTTCCTCGACGGTGATGAGGCGGAGGTGTGGCACGCGTTTCTGCCATTCGCGCACGACGTCAGCCGTACGGTCAGTCGATGCATCATCCACGACGACCACTTCGTAATTGTCGTGCTGCTGCTCGGCGAGCGCGGCCAGCAGCGCGGGGAGATTGTCTTCCTCGTTGCGCGCTGCGACGACGACCGAGACGGGAGCGCCGGGTTCGTTCTCGCCGCGGCCGTGAGGGACGGCCCGCCACGCGACGGCACGCTCTACACCAAGCGCGAGTGCAATCACGTAGGCGATCTGGACCGCGAAGACCGTCGTAAGCAAAAGGGACAGAAGCATTCGCTGAAATTACTGTACAGACGCCGGATGCTCATCCGGGCCGCAAAACGAAATGCCGGTGGCGACGTAAGTTTGCGCCGCGCCATCCATGTGACACCGTGTACATGCCGGATTCCACTCCGTCTAAAGACGACAGGTTGATCAAGTCGCTGGGAACGTTCTGGACGATACCGAACATTCTCAGCGTCTTCCGTCTGCTTCTCGTGATTCCGATCGGCTATCTGATTATGACTGACGGGCCGCTCCTGGTTATCGCCGTCATGACAATTGTGGCCGTTTTTACCGATTGGCTCGACGGATTCCTCGCGCGCAAGCTTAACGTGATGTCGGACTGGGGCAAGGTGCTCGACCCGCTCGCCGACAAGTTTGCCGCCGTGGTCATCGTGTTCGCCCTCACCGTGCAGGGGAGTTTGCCCGTCTGGTTGTTGCTCCTGCTCTTGGTTCGAGATCTTCTGATTGTGCTCGGCGGTGTTGTGCTGAGGCGGCGTACGGGTGTTGTGCCGATGAGTATGATGCCGGGCAAGGTGGCGGTAACCGTGCTCGCGCTGACGGTTGTTGCAGCGCTGCTCCGCGCCGACGAACCAATTCTGATGGTGTTGGTCATTGCTACGGCCGTGCTGATGACCTACTCATTTATCGTCTACGCAATTCGTTTCTTCCGTCCGCATGACGCTTCAGAAGATGCCGTGACGGCGGCATCCCGCGGAGCCACCGGCTGAAACGGCGCTAATTTATTTATCTCACATCGCAATGGGCTTTTTCGATCGCTTCAAGGCGAAGGATCAAGAGAAACTCGAAGAGGGACTCGAAAAAACGAAGAGCAGTTTTTTCGGCAAGATCAACCGGGCCGTGCTCGGCAAGGACCGTGTCGACGATGAGGTCCTCGATAATATCGAGGAGGCGCTCGTGATGAGCGACGTCGGCGTCAAGACGACGGTCGACATCATCCAGCGGATCGAGGAGCGCGTGTCGCGCGATAAATACGTCTCGACGGCTGAGCTCAACCGGATGATCCGCGAGGAGATCTCGTCGCTGATGCTGGCTCAGGCGCCCGGTCGGCCGAGTTCGTTCGACGCGCCGCTGGCGAATAAGCCGCACGTGATTATGGTCGTAGGTGTGAACGGCGTGGGGAAGACCACGTCGATCGGTAAGATCGCCTACCGCTATAAGGAAGCCGGCCACAGTGTTTTGCTGGGCGCAGCCGACACGTTCCGCGCGGCCGCCGTCGAGCAGCTCGACATCTGGTCGCAACGCGCCGGCGTGCCCATCATCAAGCAGGGCGAGGGTGCAGATCCTGCCGCCGTTGCCTACGACACGGTGGCCTCGGCGAAGCGGCGCGGCATCGACGTGGCCATCATCGATACTGCCGGCCGCCTGCATACGCGCGGCGGGCTGATGGACGAGCTGACGAAGATCAAGCGCGTGATGGATCGTCAGGTGGAGGGCGCCCCGCACGAGGTGCTGCTCGTGCTTGATGCATCAACCGGTCAGAACGCGATACGCCAGGCAGAGGAGTTCACGAAAAGCGTTGATGTCACGGGCCTCGTCCTGACCAAGCTTGACGGCACGGCGAAAGGCGGTATTGTAATCGGGATATCAAACGAGTTCCAGATTCCCGTTAAGTACATCGGTGTGGGAGAGCGGATGGAGGATCTGCAAGTATTCGACCGGCAGGCATTCGTCGACGCGCTGTTTTCCTGAAGCCGTTCAATATTCAATGGGTACCACTCGCAGATAGTTTGAGACGGAACGAGCTGTCGTGCGGCGTGGGTCGCCGGCCGGGTGCGGATATTCACCCGTAATAGCCGCCGGGGATGACCACTTGAGGGTCATTCCACCGCACATCATAGATGTCGGGTGCCGGGATGGCCGCCCACATTGTCAATGACCCTACTGCCGCTCGTCCTTACGATTCTGTCGCTGATCGTGCCGTCGTTCGTATCGGATGACGGCGCGTTTCGTGTCGACGCCGTAGTTGTTCGAGCAGAGGAAGAGACGAGGGATTCGCGCGTCGATGTCTACGTGGAGGTGCCGTTCAACTCGCTCACCTTTTTGAGCGCGAGCGACGGTTTTGAGGCTACCTATGAGGTCACCGCCGAACTCCACCGCGTCGATCAGCGCGAACGGCGGGCCGGCCTGATGCAGACGCAAACGTGGGAATCCACAGCCGCAACTCAGTACTTCGCGCAGACCCGATCGACTGAACACGCCGACCTCTCAACGAATACCCTCAGCGTGCCGCCCGGCCGATATTTGCTGAACATCCGGCTCAGGGATTCCGCGTCGAACAACGTGTCGTCGGTCGAGCAGTTACTTGTGGTCAGAGACTTGACGGGCAGCGTCGCCGTCAGCGACCTCATTCTATTGCGCGATTATGATGCGGACGCAGGCTCAATCTCGCCTATCGTCGGCGCGAACGTGGGCACCGATGCGACGGGCTTCCAGCTGTTTTACGAGATTTATGCACGCGCGCCGCTCGAGCTTGAAGTGAGGCAGCAGGTACGGCGCGTGGCCTCGGGCAACCGCAGTTTACTTCGTTCCGTGCTCGGCATCGGGCGAGAACGTGACGAGACGGGCGGGGATGTGACGTATCAGCGTACCGAGCCGCGGGAGGTCGTTTCGGGGCGCAATGCCTCACTGATCGACATCCCGATGGCCGATCTGAAGGCGGGCGATTACGTCGTTCGACTCGAGTTGCTCGACACGAACGGCAGGCTGATCGACGCCGCGGAGCGAGTCGTAACCGTCCGATGGAGCGGCCTCGACGAACATATTAGCGACCTCGACCAGGCCATTGAACAACTCGAGTATATCGCGAAAGAGCGCGAGATCCGTCATATCCGCGACGCCCGGACGCGTGAGGAACGACTCGCACGGTTCAAAGAGTTTTGGGATAAACGTGACCCCACGCCCGGTACCGAACGCAACGAGCGGATGGAAGAGTACTACTACCGGGTCAATGCGGCCAATCAGCGGTACACACACCTGCGGGACGGCTGGCGCACCGACCGCGGCTATGTGATGGTGCTGTTCGGCGAGCCGGATTATGTAGAGCGCCCGCTCAACTTCGACGTTCGTCCGTACGAGGTCTGGTATTACTACCGTATCGGCCGCCGCGCGATTTTCATCGACCGCTCGGGCATGGGCAACTTCGAGCTGATGGTACCCATCTGGGACGAGCGTACGCGGATCAGGTAACGCGTTGCGCGGTAATCCTCCATCGCTCACCGGCCTGAGACGGCGTCAATCCGCCGGCCAATCCGTTCGTCCGACCTTCGTTCGCCTCTTGCAAGCAGTATGCGCTTAGTCTTTATGGGGACGCCCGACTTTGCCGTCCCGTCGCTCGAAATACTCGCCCGCAATGGATACACACCTGTTGCGGTGGTTACGGGGCCCGACAAGCCGCGGGGCCGGGGCCGGCGCGTCTCGCCAACGCCGGTGAAGGCAGCCGCCGAGCGCCTGGGCATCGAGACGATCCTGCAGCCGGAGTCCGTGCGCGATCCCGAGTTTCAAGCAGAGATTCGCGCGCTCGATGCCGACCTGATCGTTGTAGTCGCCTTCCGTATCCTCCCGCCCGAAGTGTTCAATGCGGCAGAGAAGGGCGCATTCAATCTGCACGGATCGCTGCTGCCCCGCTACCGAGGCGCAGCGCCCATCAATCGGGCGGTCATGGCGGGCGAGACCGAGACCGGCGTCACCACCTTCTTCCTCCGCGATACGGTCGACACGGGCTCCGTCATCCTACGTAAATCTATGCCAATCGGGCCGGATGAGACGGCCGGTGAGGTGCACGATCGAATGATGATCCTCGGCGCCGATGCCGTGCTGG
>CBFGYX010000122.1:0-5726 GCA_965653075.1 uncultured bacterium | reverse complement strand
CGCGGTATTCCCGTAGATCATCGAGCGAGATGATCCCGCCGCCGCGCTGCATCTCATCTACAATGAGGTTCGCCGTCACGCCCTCGTAGAATCCAGACCGCCCATCCTTACGAATACGGCGCAGCGTTTCGGCAAGATCGCGCTGTACAAAACGTTCGCCCGCGTTGTACATCCCTCCCTCATCATCTTTGGTAAAGTAACGAGCCGTGGCGTCGTACTCGAGGAAGCGTCTGCGATACTGATTGAATTGCGCCGCCTGGCGTTCCCCGAGGATAAAGCCGTCACTGGCCAGGCGAATCGCCGGGTTGATGACGGCTTCGAGCGGCAAGCGTCCATACTGTTCGTGGGCCTGTAGCAGTCCGGCAACTGACCCCGGGGTGCCGCTCGCGAGATGACCGCGCCTCGAGAGTTCGTCGACCGGGCGGCCCTCGTCATCCAGATACATGTCTCGATGAGCCATCGCAGGCGCCGTCTCCCGGTAATCGAACGTTGTGGTTCGGCCGTCCTCGAAGCGGATCACCATGAACCCACCGCCGCCGAGATTACCCGCGGCCGGATATGTCACGGCGAGCGCAAATCCCGTCGCCACCGCCGCGTCGATCGCGTTGCCGCCCTTCTTCAAGATCTCGACTCCCGCCTCGGACGCGTCGACCTGAGCCGATACCACCATGCCGTTCGTTGTTGAAGCCGGATTTCCTCGCGCGGGCTGAGCGGCAGATTCAATCGCCGTCGCCATCACCAGCAGTAAGATGACGATGGGGAGAGCCGGCGCCGGCGTACGGAGGGCTGCGTCAGGCATCATGGGCGCGTGGTGATTCAGTCAGGTGATTGGGACAGGTGATCCTTCGACCGGAGTCCGATGATGCGAAAAAGTCAAGAGGCCGACCGGATTCAGTTAAACATACAGCCAAAGCGGCGATACTCCGATCGAACCAGCGTATCTCCTACCCTGCATTATTAAATCTGCAATGCACAGCGCAGTCGACCGGACGATCCGGACCATGACGATGACCGCCGGGGTCGTCGGCGTCGTCGTTTTCATAGTTTTATCGCTGCTGTAGGGTATCGTGCCCGGGGCCAATCCGTACCTGATGGGTTCACGTGCTCAGGGACTCCTTGATCGAGCAAGTCGTGGATACGGAGTATCTTGAAGCTTCTATTTTCTTTCCCCCCGGTTCATGGAGAATCTTTGGAGCCCGTGGCGGGCGGCACATATCGACGATTTATCGAAAGATGAACGTCCCGACGACGGATTGACCTTGTTTGAGCGGCTCCTCGCCGAGGATCAGGACGAGAAGAATTTTATCCTCTGGCGCGGCGATCACGTCTTCGTCATCATGAACCTGTATCCCTACAACAACGGTCACCTGATGGTGGTGCCGTACCGCCGCGTGTCTGAGTACGACGAATTGCGCGAGGATGAACTTTTGGAGCTCTCGCTGACAACCCAGGCGAGCATCCGCTGGTTGCGGCGAGCGCTTAACCCGGAAGGATTCAACGTCGGTATGAACCTCGGTGCTGCGGCGGGTGCGGGCGTGCCGGATCACTTGCATATGCATATCGTGCCGCGCTGGAACGGCGATACGAACTTCATGCCGGCGATTGGCCGCACAAAGGTGTTGCCCGAGGATCTCCCTGTAACGTATCGGCGGCTCAAGCAGGCCATTGCGGCGGAGCCCGGCGGCCGTTCGTAACGGCGAATGAACCGCGCCGCGACCACCTCGACCACACCTCGCGAATATGCCGCCGAATGATACCGTAACGATCGAACCTGCCGTGGAGGCGCCGGAGAAAAGGCCGGCTCTGACGCCGAAGCGCATCCTGTGGCCGGTGCTGCTCAGCCTGAGTGCACTTGCCGCCGTGGCAATCTTCACGTTCGACTACGGCGACTACGTGGAAGCCGTGGGCTCGGCCAATTTGTGGCTGCTGTCGATAGCGGTTGGGAGCGTCGCACTGCGCGTGATTCTGGGCGGATGGCGTTTCCGATATATCTCCGGGGGAAGACTCTCGCTTGGCCAGGGCATACGCGGCCAGTTATCGTGGGACTTCTTCTCGAACGTCACGCCGTCGGCGATCGGGGGCGGCCCGCTCGCCATCGTCTATATCTCGAAAGACGCACGCGTGCGCGCCGGCGACGTCACGGCATGGACCATCTTCTCAATGGTACTTGACCAGCTGTGGTACATCATCATCGTACCCCTGGTGCTGATTGCGTCGCTCTACATGGAAGTCATCCCGGCCTCACTCGGCCGCGTCGGATACGGCGTATTCCTTGGCTATCTCACCGCGTTGATGGTATGGGTAGTCGTATTCGCGTATGCCACGCTCTACAACCCGGCCCTTCTCCGGCGGATGACGGGTTGGCTTTTCAACTTCAAGCCGCTTCGGCGATTTCGCGAAGCCGTACTGCGCGAGATGACGCAGCTCGAACGACGCGCCTTCATTTTACGCTCGCAACCGCTCAGATTTTATGTGGGCGGATTGCTGCTGACGGTTGCAACCTGGTCGATGCGGTACGTGCTGATCCTGTTCGTCGTCTGGGGAATCTATGCCCCGGCCGATAAACTGCTCGTGTTCATGCGCGGCGCCGCGCTTACGCTGGCATCGCTGGGCATGCCTACGCCGGGCGGTTCTGGCGGGATCGAGGGATTGTACGTTTTGTTCTTCGGCGGGCTCATCCCCACCGCCGCCGTTGCGCCGACGCTGCTCGTCTGGCGGCTCCTCGGCTATTACGTCTTTATCGCCGTCGGTCTTGTCCTGACCACGCGTTACCTCGGCAGACGGCTTACCTCCTGAGTGCCGTCTCCTAACCTCTCGCCGGCGCAGAAGGAGTTCGATATCGACAGCGCGGCTCCCACCTATTAGTTGCGCCTGATGTCACCGCTTGCGTCGCAGACGCGTGCGGATCTGATTATGATCGTGGGGGTTACGACTACCTCACGCCACCTCACCGGATCTGCGATTATGACCAGCTCTCGAATCCTTGTCCTCACATCGCTCTTTCTTTTTATCGCTATACCGGTACTTGCCCAGGACGGCGCCCTGAACGTAGGCGATGAGATGCCGCCGTTTTCGGCAGAGACGGCCGAGGGCACAATCTGGAACAGCGCCGATCACGTTGGCGATGGTCTTCTTGTCGTCTACTTCTACCCCGCGGCAATGACCGGCGGATGCACGGATCAGGCGTGCAGCTTCCGCGACAATCGCTCGAAGCTGAGCGAACTCGGTGCGAGCGTAGTCGGAGTCAGTGGTGACACGGTTGAAGGTCTCGAGGTCTTCCGCCGCACCAATCGCATCAACTTCCCCCTTCTTTCCGACGAGCACGGGCGTATCGCGAGGCTCTTCGGTGTGCCGGTGAACGATGGTGGAACGTTTGTCACTGAGGTCGACGGCGAGAAAGTGGAACTCGAGCGCGGCGTGACGTCAGCACGATGGACATTCATCGTAGACGAGTCAGGGACAATCGTCTATCGTGATACCGATGTAAACCCGGCGGGTGACGGCGAAACCGTGCTTGCCGCCGTGGAACGGCTCGCCGCGCGCTGAGCCATCTTTTCCACCAATTTGAATAGGTGGTCCTGATTCCGCTTCGGCCTCGTGAAGAGGTAATGCGCTGGAAGTCAGGGCTTCCCGTTGCCCGCGTGATCGGCCTTGCCGAGTTGGCCTCGAGGATGGGGATAAGACGCCGTAACGACATTGTCCGGTCTGGGAGTCTCGTCCTGAGATCATCCTATCGTTGCAGTTAGCGCGGCCGACACGCCCGACATTACGCCGATGATTGCCGCGATGAAGTCGTTCATCTTCGGCAATAGTTTCGGCCAACGTCCATTAGCGCAGCTTCCCTCCCCCCTTCCATGAGTGCGACCGTCACAGGCACACCATGTCCGTATCGAACGGCGCTGTGCCTTATCGGCGCATTATTTTTTGGGATGCTCGCAAGCCGGCCGGCCTTGGCCCAGAATGATGATGCACCCCGCGTCGAGCGAATTCGCTTCGAGGGTAATGATTACTTCGACTCCGGCATCCTTCTCGAAAGCATTGTCAGCGAACAGACGCGCTGCCGCGGTTTCCTCTTCCAGCCCTTCTGCTGGCTGAGCGATGCCCGCCTCTTTAACCGCCGCGAGTATCTCGATGCTCAAGAGGTTGTCCGAGACGAACTGCGCCTCGAGGTATTCTACTTCCGCCAGGGATTCCGACGCGCGCAAGCGGCAAGCGAGGTCCTGCCCCACGGAGACGGCGTCGAGATCGTCTTCCACATTTCGGAAGGTTCGCCCACGCTGATCGAATCGATCGAGGTCGAACAGACGACGGAAGTCCTGTCTGACCGGGCGCTCGAACGTGCTGAACTACCCCGCGAGGAGGACAGGTTGAACCTCGTTCAGATCGACGAATCTCTGCTGTTGCTGCAGGACGTCCTGGCGGAGGACGGTTACCTCGACGCCGTTGTGGAGGACAGCATCGCGGTGAATGACGATGCATCTTTTGCGGATGTGCGTGTGCGAATCAACCCCGGCCCGCGATCGATCATCGGCGAGGTGCAGGTCAGCGGCAACGAGAATCTCTCTGCCGGAACGATCTCTCAATCGTTGCGCCTCAACCCGGGCGACGTACTTCGTGCGTCTGACCTGGTCGCGGCTCAGCGGGCGCTCTACGAATCGAATCTGTTTCATGAAGCGCGTGTTGGGGTCGAAGAAACGCCGGATAGCGTCAAGAACGTCGATATCCGGGTTCGTGAAGCTCCGCCACGCTCATTTCGCGTGGTGACCGGCTTCAACACGGTGGAGTTCGCTCAGGCCGAGGCACGCATCATCCACTACAATTTTCTCGGCGGGGCGCGCCGGGTGGAGGCTCGAGCACTCGTAGGCAACCTGTTTGCCGCCCAACTGAATGACCGCGGCCTGTTCCTGGACGTCCTCCCTGAAGGCGCACTCGAGACTTCCGGACCGTTTGTAAGACCCACGTGGCAGGCCAGTATCGACTTTATGCAGCCGGCCTTTGCCTCGGCATACAACACACTCGGTCTGGCGGTCTTCGCCCATCGACGCACCGTGCCCGGCGTGGTTGTCGACCGCGGATACGGCGCCGAAGTGTCGATAACGCGGCGCCTTGATTACGACATGCCGGTATCGATCGGCTATCAGTTCGAAGTCACGACGGTCGAAGCGGGCGACGTGTATTTCTGCGTCAACTACGGCGTCTGCGATCCCGCAACAATCAGCGCAGTGCGAGGCCGGCACACGCTCTCGCCCGCCATGCTGAGCTTCTTCGCCGATCGCGCCAACGACCCCATGGCGCCGACCATGGGCTACCGTGCCCGGCTCGATCTTGAGCACGCATCAAAGTACACGGCGTCGGATTATCGCTATAACCGAGTCTCGGGAAGCGCGTCGTACTACTATCCGCTCGATGTTGCGAGGCAGCGCGTGTTAGCCGGCCACATCCGAGCCGGGTGGGTCCGCCCCTCCGCTCAAACTCGTCGGGCAATAGGGCTTGGAGATGATGCCGTGGAGTCGCCATTACATCCTCGGAAACGATTCTATGCCGGCGGCTCGCGTTCACTACGCGGGTACGGGGAGAACCAGTTCGGGCCGAAGATCCTCACCATTTCGCCGGACCTGCTGATGGAGGGTGATGAGGAAGGCGAGGAAAGATGTTCGGCCGCGGAGATCCAGGACGCCTCGTGCGATCCCGCGGTGGCGCCAATGGATGACTTCCTTCCGAGGCCG
>CBFGYX010000121.1:0-5727 GCA_965653075.1 uncultured bacterium | reverse complement strand
GTTGCAGCGGCAGACTTTTCGAGCGATGCCTTCTGCGATCGGCCGGATTCCTCGTCTTCGATCGCAAGCAGCGCTTCATTCTGGTCACCGCCGTCGGTTATGTGTGAAGCACCCGTCGCGAGATCCGCCTGCGGCGATTCCCCATCCACATCGAACTCGGGTGCGTCGTTCGGCATGGGCTTTCCGTCCGCCTCAACCTGAGCAGAGTATCCCGTCGCCAGGTCCCCATCCACATCAAGCTCGGATGGAAGCTCAGCATGATCTGCGGCGAAACCAGCGTGTTCATCGCCGGGCTCTTCATCCCCGGAAGTAATCTGGTTGCCGGCGGCATCGGTCAGATGAAACGCGGGAGAAGCGAATGCAGCCCCGTCACCCGAGGGCTCACCCATGAGAGGGCGTTGCTCCGCGTCGATCCTGGCGTCGGCGGCTGCGTCGGCTTCATCGGTGCGGCGCCCGAGCGCGGCCCGGATCATGTCGGCAAACGACGTTGCCAGCCTGGATCCACGCCGACCCGTTTCCGACGCGTCGACCTCGGCGTTCTTACCGCCGAGCAGTTGCGTAATGATGGGCACGTTCATGGCGCGCTGGGGGAGAAGTCGGAGGATGCACCGGTCGGGACGACTTTCGAGCCCGACCCGTCGTTGGCGAGCATGTGCTGCACGAGGCTTGCCGCGCGTTGCGGTGGCAGCGAGCGCAGAATTTTGGTTCGGTTACGTGGCGAGGCCTCATCATAGACAACACGCACGGCGCGATCTTCGAGAGCGCCGAGGATGCCGCCGAGCAGTTGCGTAATGATGGGCACGTTCATGGCGCGCTGGGGGAGAAGTCGGAGGATGCACCGGTCGGGACGACTTTCGAGCCCGACCCGTCGTTGGCGAGCATGTGCTGCACGAGGCTTGCCGCGCGTTGCGGTGGCAGCGAGCGCAGAATTTTGGTTCGGTTACGTGGCGAGGCCTCATCATAGACAACACGCACGGCGCGATCTTCGAGAGCGCCGAGGATGCCGCCGAGTTCGTCTTCCTCGAGCCGCGACAGCGCAGAGCTGACCTCACTTGCCTCGGCACGTGCGATGCCGGCGGTGGCAAGATCTTCCTCGAGCGCGGCAATCCGTTGCCGGAGCTCAGCCTCGAGAGAAGCCACGCGCTGATGAGCTGCCCTTGCCTGCGTCAATGAGTCGGTGAGCGCCGCGTAGCGCGGATGATCTTCGATCGGGATTACGTTAAGCGTGTCCAGATCGGCCGATTCCTCGCCCGTCAGCAGCACGAGCGGCTCGGCATCGGCGAGCGTATCGAGCAGCACGATATCAGAGCTGTCTGTCATCGAGCGAAGCGACGCGAGGCTGTCGATCTGCCGGCGGGTCATCTCGACCTCATCCGGCTGGAGCAACGGCATTGCGAAGTAGAGTCCCACCAGGCTCACCACGAACGAGATCACACCGATCCCTGCATATAGAAGGATCCGTTTCATCGATGTGCGGAGCGTTGGCGGTTATAAGTGGTCACGGCCTGCTCATCGAGGAAGGCCATCTCGGCTTCCTCCTGCGTCTTCTCAAAGGCAGCCTTTTCCTCCTGGTAGAGCTGCTCGAGCGACTCTTCTTCCTGCCGCCGGAGGACGAGTTCACGCCGCGTTTCTTCCTCGCGGGCAGACAGTACCTCGATCTTGCGTCTGGCCTCGTTCAACTTTCGGCGGGCATCTTCGCGGAACCCCGCCAGGCGCTGGAACGACGCCACACCGCCTGTGGCGGCAGGCAATTCGGCCTGCATCCGATCAGAGAGCACATTTTCCGCTTGCTCGGCAGCGTGTTCGGCCCGGCGGAGCGCAGCCGCTGCATCCTGCAGCCGCCGGCGTACCATCTCCGTTTCGTGCTTGCGGAGCTGCAGAACGCTATCAAGTGAAAAGTGGAAACTCTTGCCCGACATGGGTGGAAGATCGCGTGTAAAGGATGAGCTGGTTGTTATTGCAAAGAGCCGGCCGAAGTCATCGGATTTCGAGCATGCGTGCGGATGGTGTCAATCTTCAAGAGGGTTAACTGAGATTCGCGCCGTGGCTCCGTGCCAGATCGGTCAGCACCGAGGCGACGTCGTCGATCGGCGGGTCGCCCATGCCCTGGCGCAGGACTTTGTTGATGTCGTCGATCGCGCGGATGGCGTTGTCGGTTAGCGGGTCGGTACCGGACTTGTAGGCGCCGATCCGTATGAGCGATTCGGCGTCGCGGTAGGCCGACATGAGCGAGCGCAGATGTCCGGCGGCGTCGCGCTGGACGTCATCGGTAACTCGTGGCATAACGCGGCTCACGCTCTGCAGCACATCGATTGCGGGGAAGTGGTTGGCGTGAGCGAGGCTTCGCGAAAGCACAATGTGGCCGTCGACGATGCCTCGGACGGCGTCGCCGATCGGCTCGTTCATGTCGTCGCCGTCGACGAGCACGGTGAAGATGCCGGTGATGGAGCCTTTTTCACCGGCGCCGACGCGTTCGAGTAAGCGGGGGAGGAGCGCGAACACGCTCGGGGTGTAACCGCGCGTGGTGGGCGGCTCGCCGACGGCGAGCCCGATCTCGCGCTGCGCCATGGCCACGCGCGTCACCGAGTCCATCATCAGCATGACGTCGAGCCCGGCGTCGCGGAAATGCTCAGCGATGGCGATCGCCACACTCGCGCCTTTGACGCGGCTCATCGCCGCCTGGTCACCCGTAACGGCGACCACGACCGAGTTGCGCAGTCCTTCTTCGCCAAGGTTGTCGGCGATGAACTCCTGCACTTCGCGGCCACGTTCACCGATCAATGCGATCACGTTGACATCGGCACGCGCCTGACGGGCGATCATGCCGAGAAGCGTGCTCTTTCCGACGCCCGACCCGGCGAAGATGCCGATGCGTTGTCCTTTGCCGAGCGTCAGGAATCCGTCGATGGCGCGAACGCCCGTGTACAGTGGATCCTGGATCATCCGTCGGCCGATGGGGGAAGGAGGGGCCGAATGCACGGGCCGGGAATCCGGCAGCGCAAGCGGACCCTTGTCGTCGAGCGGGCGGCCGTTGGCGTCGATGACGCGGCCGAGAAGGGCCTCGCCCACGCGTACGGTCAGTGGAAGGTCGGAGCGCTGCACGAAGCATCCGGCGCGGAGGCCGGCCGTTTCTTCGAGCGGCATCAGAACGGACGTCCGGCCGCGCACGCCCACCACTTCCGCGCGGATACGCCGGCTGTCGGGATGGTCGTGCTCGTAGATATGGCAGAGCTCACCGACGGCGGCATTCACGTCGCTGGCTTCAATCAACAGTCCGACAACCGACTGCACCCGCCCGAATGATATAGGCGGCATGGTGACCGTCGACGTTTGCCGGATGGCGTGATTCAGAAATCCCATTACAGTTCCTCCGGCACGTTTCGGTCGAGGCCGAGGCGCTCGCGGATTCCATCGAGCATTTCCGCCCGCACACGCCGTACCGCGGCCATCGACGACTTGGCGCTCCAGTCCCCCTCTTCCATGGTATCGTCCGCGTGCCAGCGGATGCCGGAAATCGCCCCGGAAACCTGTCCAACGAATCCGCTTTCCTGAAGCCTCAGCAGGTCGACGGGATGCACATACACATCGATCGCGCCGTCGCCGGCAAGCTGTTCGACCGCACGCGCAAGGTCTTGCTCGGCCGCTCGTTTTGCTCCATCGGTCAGTTCATCGGCAAGGATGCTCTCTGCAACGTCGAGCGCAAACTCAACGACGAGTGGCTCGAGCTCTTTGAGATGCGCCCGGATGGCCTCGTTCAGTTGCTTGAGGCCGGAAGTGATAGCTGTGCGCGTTTCTTCGATGGATGCGCGAAGTTCTTCTTCCGCGTCGGCGCGTCCTTCCTGATATGCTTCCTCACGTACGCGCGCCTCGGTCTCGGCAAGCCGCTGCTCCCATTCCGCATCGAGGGCCGCCCGGATCTGCTCGGCGTCCGGCTCAACCTCGACGGGTTCTTCTTCCTGGTGATTATCCACGGGGAAGTCGGCCCTTAGCAGCTCAAGCGAGACGTCGAAAGGTTCGGCGCTGATCGTGGCCGCGCCGGCCGGTAAGACGCCGTTGCGCGGATACGTGGCCTCTTCCGGCCCGAGGTCGACGTCGGCGTCGCGAATCACGCGCGGCCGCGCGCGCGGGACCTCGTCGAACGATTCCAGCTCGAAGAGTTCGGGCGATATGTTGCGGAGGATGCGGGCGTTCATTGCTTATAGGAGCACATCTTCGTTCGAGCGCGACAACGTGATCTCTTCCTGATCCTCCATCGACTGGGCGATTTCGATGATGCGGCGCTGCGCCTCCTCGACATCGCGCACACGCACCGGCCCCATCAGATCCATCTCTTCCACGATCATCGCCGCGGCGCGCTCGCTCACGTTGCGCAGCAGCTTGTTCTTGAGATCGTCGCTGACGGCTTTGAGCGAAAGCGAGAGCTCCTTCTGATCGACCTCCATCAAGAGTCGCTGCAGATCGCGATCCGACACATGGATGAGATCGTCGAAGACGAACATGAGGCTCTTGATGTTGGCGGCAAGCTCGGCGTCGCGGTCGCGGATCGCCTCCATGATGACGCGCTCAGAGCTGCGGCTCGAGTTGTTGAGGATCTGAGCGACGGTGTCGATACCGCCGGTTGCGCTGAGCTCGGTACCGATGACAGAGCCAATCTGCTGGCGGATGACCTCCTCGATGTCGCGCAACAGCTCGGGCGAGGTCTTACCCATCGTCGCGAGCCGATACATGATTTCGTTCTGAAGCTCAAGCTCAATGCCTGAGATAATGTCGGCCGCTTTTCGCGGGTTCAGGTGCGCGAGGATGAGCGCTGCCGTCTGCGGATGTTCGTTCTGAAGGAAGTTGGTAAGCTGAGAGGTTTCGACGGTCTGCAGCAGGTGGAAGGCCGAAACTTCCATCGCCGCCTCCACGCGCATCATGATCTCATCGGCGCGGCGCGGACCGAGCGCCGACTCAAGCGCCTCGCGAGCGAATGACACGCCGCCCTGGGCCACATAGTCCCGCGCGATGCCCATGTCGCGGAATTCCATCAGCACGCTTTCCACAACATCACTTGAGATATTGCGGGCACGGGCAATCTCGACGGTAATCTTCTCGACCTCGTCGTCGCGCATATTCTTCAGCACGAGGCTGGCCGCCTCAGTACCGAGTGCGATGAGCGTGATTGCCGCTTTACGCGCACCGGAGACCGTCTGCTCGCTGCCCACAGTCGTTGGAGGCGCGGTGCTCAGTCGCTGATTGATCTCGGCTGTAGCTGCTTCTGTCATGAGCCTCTGAGAATCTGTCGTTTAATTGTTGTTCTCGACCAGCCACGAACGGAAGATGTCGGCCGCTTCCTCCGGGTGGGCGAGCACCTGGCTCTTCAGTTCTTCGAACATCACGTGCTTGGCCTTCAGTCGAGCCTTTGCCTCGGGTGAGAGCTTCGAGGTGTACACGTCGTCGACAAGCACATATTCTTCCTCGTCGTCGTCATCATCGGCGCCGACCAGGCTCGGCTGAGACTGTGCGCCGTCGCCACTGAGCTCGCCCGGCCGCATCCGGTCCTTCAACAGGATCGGCCGGCCACTTTCGACGGCCTTGGTCACGCGGCGCGTGGCAGAGAGGATCAGCCATACGGCCACGCCGATTGCGAGAAGCATGAGTCCGTAGCGCAGGTAGAGCTCGAGCTGTTCACGCCGGCGCTGTTCGCGGATGTCATCGGCGAGCCGCTGATCTACGGAGGTATCGAAC
>CBFGYX010000120.1:0-5732 GCA_965653075.1 uncultured bacterium | reverse complement strand
TACGGATCGGCGCCTACAAGTCCGGTACCGACCCGCTAACCGACAACGCCATCCGGCGTCGTCGGTTCCTTCTGCGTGATCGGCAGAGGAAACGCCTTTCGATTCCACGATAGCGGTGAGCTCCGTGGCGAGGGTGCTTGCTGCATCCGCAGCGAACTCCGCCATCTCCGCTGATGCTACTGCATCGGGATGTACAGCATTGATATGCACCGTCGTGTCGACATCGGCTGTCAAAGTCGGCCGGGCATCACCGGCTGTGGATGTTGGTGCGGCATCCGTCGCAGCATGAACCGATAAGTCACCGGCCGAGGCACTTTCAATCTCAGCTTGGCTGATGTGAGTGGAAGCCTCCGCCGGCGGTCGAGCCTCAGCCGCGGGGCGCACTCACCACGGCCGCCGGCTGGAGCAGCTTGACGATCAAGCTCGACGACACCGACGGCACCATGACAGTGGAAGCACGGCGCGACGAGCGGCACGTGGCGGTCCAGGTTTCCTTCAGTGATCCTAACCTGCGATCAATTGCCGCGCAGAATATTGAGCGTCTCGAGGCGGCATTACGCCAGCAGTACGATGCCTCCGTCGATCTCTCGCTGACAAGCGACGGCCAGGGTAGCGGCGAAGAAAAGCAGACATCCGGCAGCCGGCCGCTGCACAGACACAACACAGCGCAAGATTCGTCGACCGCCGTGAAAACCGCCCGATCTGTACCGCTGGGCGCGACACGCGAGTGGGTAGGCTGACATAGACTTTTAACGAAGCAACCAAGATGGACGTACAAAACGTAAGCCATACCAGTCCGGCCGAGCTCACGGCGCGCGCGAGCAACAGCGAGATGGGCAAGGAGGAATTCCTGCGCCTGCTCGTGACACAGCTCTCGAACCAGGATCCGCTCAACCCGATGGACGGGCAGGAATTCGCCGCGCAGCTCGCGCAGTTTACCTCCGTTGAGCAGCTCCTCAACATCCAGCAGACGCTGGTCGAGAACGGCCAGCTCAACAGCATGCTGGCCGAAGGCATCAACAGCGGCGTGGCGTCGGGCCTCATCGGCCGGACGGTCGAAGCGCAGAGCACGTCCATCCACTGGGACGGCAGCGGCTCGACGAAGCTGCAGCTGGAGATTCCGTCGGCAGCGAGCAGCGTGAAGGCGATCATCCGCGACGGCAACGGCGATATCGTCAGCACCCTCGACCTCGGCGCTCGTGAGAGCGGGCGTCACGATATCGAGTGGAACGGGCGGGATTCGCGCGGCGCGGCCGTGGCGACCGGCTCATACCACATCGAAATCGAAGCGACGGATGCCGACGGCGGCGGCGTCAACTGGAGGACCTTCGTCGCGGGGCGCGTCGACCGCGTGACCTTCGGCCAGGACGGCATCAAGCTCTGGATGGGCGAGCTCCCGCTGGCGATGGGCCACGTGACCGCCGTGAGCGATTGATCGCGGCATCCATGCACACTCGAAATTAACTCCATCATCAACCCCACAACCGCATGAGATAACCATGAACGTACGGCAACTCGCCTCTCGCGTTGAGACGACGAAGCCGATCCAGCAGCAACCGGCCCAGTCGCCGATTCGGAAGCAGCAGCCCGGCACCAGCTTTGCCGACATGCTCCGAAAGGCACAGGAAGCCGAATCAACGGGCTTGCAGGTGTCGGCACACGCACAACAACGCATCCAGGAACGAGGCATCGGGATGGACGAGCTCCAGCAGCGCACCATCATCGACGCACTCACAACGCTCGACGCCAAAGGGGCACAAGACGCTCTCCTCCTCCGCTCCGACGCGGCTTTCGTGGTCAACGTGCCCAACCGCACCGTGGTCACCGCCATCGGACGAGAAGAAATGGCCGAACGCGTCTTCACCAACATCGACAGCGCGATGGTTCTGTGAACCAGACCGATAACCGCGCACACATCATGACACAACACCGGCAGGACCCCCAGGGGATGCCGGCCGCGGCCGACCGACCGACGCCGCGGACTCTTAACCTCAGGAGGTTTTTACAATGATTCGTTCTCTTCACACAGGTGTATCCGGACTCAAGTCGAACCAGGTCCGCATGGACGTGACCGGCAACAACATCGCCAACGTCAACACCATTGCATTCAAGCGTAACCGCGCCGCGTTCAACGAAGTGCTTGGCCAGCAGCTGCTCGGCGTGGGCCGTACGGCGGGCGGTACCGGCATCAACCCGTCATCCGTCGGGCTCGGCGTCAGCGTCGGCTCGATCGACCAGAACTGGACGCAGGGCGCGCTCGAGAACACGGGCGTATCCACCGACCTCGCGCTCAGCGGCGACGGCTTCTTTATCGCCAAAGCAGGCGACCGCACCCTCCTCACCCGCGCCGGAAACTTCACGTTCAACCGCAGCGGCGAGCTCGTCACGGCGAACGGACTGAACGTCCAGGGCTGGGCATTTGACGACGACGGCAAGCTCGTCACGGGCGCCCTCCGCAACATCGCCATCGACCCGAACGCCACCGCACCGGCAACGGCGACCGACGAGGTCTTCATCGGCGGCAACCTCTCGGCCGACATGGCCGTAGGCGACACCACATCCGTCTCGACCGTCGTCTACGACGGCCGCGGAAAGGCGCACAACATCGTCGTCGAGATGACGAAGACGCACTCCATCGGCGAAGGTGGACACGACACCGACGGCTGGAGCGCCCGCATCCTGATGGACGATGAAGACACCGGCGAGACACTGGATCTTGAGTTCGGCGCCGGCGGACAGCTTGTCTCGATCAACAACGTGGACGTTGAGGGAGGCGACTACAGCTTCGGCTTCGACGTCGACCTCGACGGGGACGGAAACGACGAGACGATGACCCTTTTCTTCGGCGACGGTGAGAAGAGCTTCATCACGCAGCACGCCGGCTCAACCACCACAACGGTGCGCGAGCAGAACGGCCAGCCTGCCGGAAGCATGGTCGGCTACAGCATCAACCCCGAGGGCGTGCTCGAGCTCAACTTCTCGAACGGCGAACAGCAGAAACTCTTTCAGATCGCGCTGGGCGATGTGAACAACCCGAACGGCCTCGAGCAGGTGGGTGAGAACTTCTACCAGCTGACCTCGACCTCCGGCGACCTCCAGATGGCACGCGCCGGGCGCGACCTCGCCACGTCTGTCGTGGCTGGTACGCTCGAGATGAGCAACGTCGACCTCGCCACGGAATTCACCGAGATGATCGTCACGCAGCGTGGTTACCAGGCTGCGGCGCGCATCATCACGACCTCCGACGAGATGCTGCACGAAACCGTGCAACTGAAGCGATAATCAAGGTTTCGCCAGAACCGTGAGAGCGGCTCCGGTGCCCCGTGCATCGGAGCCGTTTGCTTTTTAGCAAAGACTGAATTAAGCGCGCCCGAAAACTTTAGATGACGGCCGCAAAGCCGATAAGCCATATGGAGCAATTTGTCTCACGCTCAACACGACATCAATGAAAGAGCAAGAATCTGCGGCGTCTGACATCATTCAGATGGTCAGCTTCGTCATCGAAGGCGAAGAGTTCGGCGTCGACATCCTGAAGGTGCAGGAGATCATCCGCCTGGTGGAGATTACCCGTGTGCCGAATGCGCCGTCGTTCGTCGAGGGCGTCATCAATCTGCGCGGGCGCATCATCCCCGTGATCGACCTGCGCGAGCGGTTCAGCTTCGACCCGCAAGAGGCCGACAAAGACACGCGCATCATCGTCGTCGAACTCGACGAGAAGATCGTCGGGTTTATGGTCGACGCCGTACGCGAGGTGATCCGCGTAGACCGACACGTGATCGAGCCTCCGCCTGACCTCGCCATCGGCATCGATGCACACTACATCACCGGTGTTGCAAAGCTTGATGATCGACTTCTGATCATCCTTGACCTCGACGAGGTCCTTTCGGCAGACGAAACGGCCGCACTCGGCCAGATTCGCGAAGCCGCCTGACGTATCGCGCCGCCGAGCTTCGGCGACGCATTTTAACCTATCGACCGTAGGCCCTGTGAGTGGAATCAAGACAGATGTGTTCGAGGCTCTTCGGCGGCTGATATACGACCATAGCGGTATCTATTTCGAGGATAATAAGCGATACCTCCTCGAAAGCCGGGTCAATCAGCGGCTGCGAGCGCTCGGATGTCGAAGTGACGAGGAATACCTGGAACGAGTACAGCGAGAAGGCACGATGGGCGAACTCAACGTGCTCGTCAACGCAGTGACGATCAATGAGACGTTCTTCAATCGGCATCCGATGCAACTCGAAGTCATGGAGAAGCACCTGATCCCCGAGCTCATCCGGAAGCGCTCTGAAACCGGCGCGCCGAATATCCGGATATGGAGCGCGGCCTGCTCATCGGGTGATGAAGCCTATTCGATCGCGATCATGATTCGCGAGAAGATACAGCCGCTGTATCCGAAGGCGACGTTCGAGATCGTCGGTACGGATATCGACACCGATATCCTCGATGCCGCCGAACGTGCGGTCTATGCGCCGTACGCGGTTCGGACGCTGCCGGAGAGTACGGTCAAGAGCTACTTCAAGCTGCAGAATGATCGCTACGTACTGCGCGACTCCATTCGAAAGATGGTTCGATTCAAGAAGCTGAATCTTACGGACCCCCTCGGAATGCGGTCGATGCAGAACTTCGATGTCATCGTCTGCGCCAACGTGTTGATCTACTTCGACACCGACGCCAAGCGCCGCACGCTTGATTTGCTCCATCAGAGTCTGCGGCCCGACGGATACCTGTTCATCGGCTTCTCCGAGACACTTTTCGGCGTCACCGACCGCTTCAGTCCCGTGCGTTACGAGCGCTCGATGGTCTACCGGCGAGCCGACGCCACCGCCAACGGGCACGTGCCGCATCCGGCCCTCAGCCCCCTTGTTACCGTTCAGAAATCAGCCCGAGTAGGATAAAGATGAAGTTCCTTGTTGTGGATGACTCGCCGACGATGCGCCGCATCGTCTGTAACGCACTGCGCGAGATCGGCTACCCGGAATACGAGGAAGCAGAAGACGGCGAAGACGCTATCGAGAAAGCTAAAGCCGGCAGCTTCGACTTCGTGGTGACCGACTGGAACATGCCGAAGATGAACGGCCTCGAGCTGACGCAGTGGCTCCGCGCCAACGAACCGTACCAGAGCGTACCCATCCTGATGGTGACCACCCGGGGGATGAAGGAAGACGTTATCGCCGCCATGCATGCGCGCGTTAACAACTATGTGGTCAAACCCTTCACGCCCGAGGTGCTTCGGGAAAAGATTGACGCGATTCTCAAAACGGCCTGACCCCGACATGCAGAACAAAGACCTCAACGAGATACTCTCGAAGATCAATGAAATGAGGGCGGTGTTTGTGCTCGGCCAGCGCGCAATCCCGTTCCTCGAAGAGATCTTCGTTTTCCTGCGGGAAATATCTCCGCTGCTGAACGACATCAACGACTCGATCCGTGACAGCACGTCGAAGATGCCGCGTGCAACGTCTCAGTTGCTGAGCGTATCAAGCGCGAATGAACTTGCCACGACGGAGATCCTCGACCTGATCGACGATGTGCTCGAACAACTGGGGCCGCTCCGGTCAGGCTACCAGCAGACGTCGGATACGGTCAGCAGAGCGACCGCGCAACACGACCGTCTCAAGCAGATGATCGAAGATCTGGCTCGTGAGAACGAGATCGAGCTACCGAAGGAATTGAGGTCGCTACTTCGGGAGCACGACGACACGGTCCGCTCGCTCGAAGGTGGTTTTGAG
>CBFGYX010000119.1:0-5736 GCA_965653075.1 uncultured bacterium | reverse complement strand
TTAATTAGTAGTATCTGTCCACGATATTCTACATTCTGCACATTCATGCAAGAGCCATGATGCGACAGAGAACAATACTCTCGGCGGCCTTTCTGCTTCTGCTTGCAGCCACCACGGCGTTCGACGCCAACGCACAGCAACGCATCGGATACGTCGATTCCGCTTATATCCTGGAGCAAACGCCGGAATTTGCAACCGTTCAGCAGCAGATAGATCGGCTGGCACAGGAGTGGCGCGATGAGCTTGACAACCGGCGCCGAAGCCTCGACGATCTCTTCCGCGAGTACCAGGCACGTGAGTTGCTTTATACGGATGAAGAACGCCGTCAGCGACAGGACGAGATTATGCAGATGGAAGACGAACTCGAACGTGCGCGGATGCAATACTTCGGCCCGGAAGGCGAGCTCTTCCAACAGCAGGAATCGCTGATGCGTCCGATTCAGGAACGTGTTCTCGCCGCTATTGAAGAAGTGGCCACCCGCGACGGGTACGACTATGTATTCGACCGCTCCGGCGACTTCCTCTTCATGTACGCCAGAGAACAGTACAACCTTTCGGACGAGGTCCTGGCCGAGCTCGGCATCGATAACGTATCGACGAATTGAGATAGAAAGGTGGGGCAGTTGCCCGGCTTGACATCAAAACAGAACTCAAAGGAGATCAACAAATGACACAACGCATGCGTACCGGGACTCTGTCTCTCATTCTCGCGCTGTTTCTGACTCTGCCCGTCGTGACGGCCGATTCAGCGTCGGCCCAGAATCTGCGCGTGGGCTATACGGATCATGAGATCATCATCGTCAACATGCCGCAGTACCGCGACGTGCAGACGCAGCTCGAGCAGCAGTTCCGCGGTGGGCAGGAAGAGATGCAGGCCCTCTACATGGAGTATCAGGAGAAGCTCGAGCGCTACCAGCGTCAGCAGGCGCTGCTGAACGACGAGCGCCGCGCGGAGCGTGAGCAGGAGCTGATGGAGCTGCAGCAGCAGATCCAGACGTCGGCGTCGGAGAAAGAGCAGGAAATCGGCCAGCGCGAAGCCGAGCTTATGGCGCCGCTGTTCGAGCAGGTTCAGACCGCAATCGACGCCGTGGCCCAGGCCCAGAACCTTGATATCGTGCTGCGCGCCAATGCCGGAGCACAGCCGCTCATCCTCTATGTCAATCCTGACACGGTGACGGATATCACAATGGATGTTGCCCGCCGGCTGGGCATCGACGTTCAGGACAACTAAGAGGATCACGAGCCTCCCTCATCCCTCTTCAGAAGCGGGTGTCTGCACAGCGGGCACCCGTTTTCTGTTTGGGGATTTGCATCCTCTTTGTAAGCCGTCCGCCTATATTAAGCGCTGTCATCAAACACAGCCGTAGCGATGAGTACCCAAACCGTTGGCAGCCAGCCGGTAGATGTAAAGCGTGTAACGACGCAAACGCTCCAGGATCTGAAGAAGGAAAGTATCCCGATTACGATGCTGACCGCGTACGATTACACCAGCGCGCGTTTGCTTGACGGCGGTGGTATCGACGTGCTGCTGGTGGGAGATTCCGCGGCCAACGTCATGGCGGGCCACGAGACCACGCTCCCGATGACGCTCGAGCAGATGATCTATCACGCCCAGTGCGTGGTCAGAGGCGTGCAGCGGGCACTGGTGGTAGTCGATCTTCCGTTTGGCACCTATCAGGGGAACTCACGCGAGGCACTCGCGAGCGCGGTGCGGGTCATGAAGGAGTCAGGCGCTCACGCCGTGAAGGTGGAAGGAGGCGTGGCGATACTGCAGACGGTCGAGCGGATTCTCACAGCGGGGATTCCGGTGATGGGTCACCTCGGCCTCACCCCGCAGAGCATCTATAAGTTCGGCACCTACAAAGTCCGGGCAAAGGAGGAGGAGGAGGCCGATCAGCTGGTGGCAGACGCGCTGGCACTCGAGCAGGCGGGCTGCTTCGCCATCGTGTTGGAGAAGATCCCGGCCGATCTGGCGCGGCGCGTATCCGAAAAGCTCTCCATCCCTACAATCGGGATCGGCGCCGGGAACGCTGTCGACGGACAGGTTCTGGTGATGCATGATTTCCTCGGACTGACCAAGGACTTCAATCCTCGCTTCGTCCGGCATTATGCGGAGCTTGGGGATGCGATTACGGATGCCACGCGGAGATTCGTGGCCGACGTTCGATCTCGCGACTTCCCGTCCGAGTCGGAGAGTTACTGAGTGCGGGTTGAAGACGTTTGATATCGATGGCGAACGAGAATAAAAAGAATGACGAGCGTCCTCTGATCCTCGTTTGTAATGACGATGGGATTGGCGCGCCGGGGATATCCGCCCTGGCGGCCGTGATGGATGAGATCGGTGATGTATGGGTGGTCGCTCCGATCGACGAACAAAGCGCCGTGGGGCACGCGATCACCGTCCGAAATCCGGTGCGGGCACGTACGTATCCGTTTGAGGTGCCGTCGGGCAAAGTGCCCGCATATGCCGTGACCGGTACGCCTGCCGATTGCGTGAAGCTGGCCGTCAATCAGTTGCTGCCGCGGCGGCCCGACGTCGTCGTCAGCGGGATCAACCGCGGTCCGAATACCGCGGTGAACGTGATCTACTCGGGCACGGTCAGCGCGGCTACCGAGGCATCGATTCTCGGTATCGACGCGATCGCGTATTCGCTGTGCGCATGGCAGGCGGTCGACTATGAATCGGCGGCGCGATACGCCTCGCTCATCGCTCGTCGGGTGCTTGGTACAGGATTACCGCCGGGGGTTCTGCTCAACGTGAACATCCCCGACCTGCATTTCGACGACATCCGAGGAATCCAGGCCACGCGTCAGGCACGATCTCGGTGGGAGGAGTCGTTTAGCGAACGTATGGATCCGCATGACCAGCCGTACTACTGGCTCGCAGGCACCTTCGTCAATCTGGACAAAGGCGAAAACACCGACCTGGCCGCGATTGAAGAAGGCTACGTCTCCATCACCCCGATTCACTACGACCTGACGTCCTACGAATTCCTGGATAAGCTAACAGGTTGGAGCTGGGAAGATCAGGAGTCGAGCCAGTCGGCAAAGTCGCCGAGCCGGCGGGAGACGACGTCAGGGCGGCAGCGGCCTGGATAACCGTCCGCCAGGTAGTCGGCCAGCGCGTCGGCGTCCGGCGGGACCTGCAGGTCCGACAGTGATTCCGCCGCCTCGCGATATGCATCGCGGAAGGGCGTGCCCTCCCGAACCAGCCTCAGCGCTTCGGCGGTGGCGAAGAGGTCGGATGTGAGCGTGGCGCGGAGTCGATCGCGATCGAACCGGACGTCCGCCATCCCCTGTTGCATCGCTGCCACGAGGTCGGCCGAGCGAAGCGTTGCTCTCATCACGGCTTCCTTCGTTAACTGAAGGTCGCGGTGATAGCCCGACGGCAGGTTCGACGGTAGCGTTTGCAGAAGCTGCATCTCGGCGCCGATCCGATGGTAAGCCGCGCGGGCCAGCTCGAACACGTCCGGATTTTTCTTCTGCGGCATGATGCTGCTGCCGGTACACATCTCATCCGGCAATCGCACGAAGCCGAACTCCTCGCTGTTGTAGAGCACAAGATCCGTCGCCAGGCGGTTGAGGGTCGCGGCGATCTGAACGAGCGCATGCACGAACTGCATTTCGAGCTTTCCGCGGGACAGCTGTGCCGCCGTCACGTGGAGTTGGAGACCGCGGAAGCCCGCTCGCCGAGCCATCTCTTCGCGAGGAAGCGGCAGCATCGGCACGCCATATCCGGCAGCCGTACCAGCCGGCGAAATATTGACGGCGTGGGCGGCGTGCCGGAGCGTCTCGAGGTCATCGAGGAGGAGCTCTGCATAACCCATCGCCCACAGTGCAGGTGTCGACGGCATGGCTCGCTGCTCGTGCGTGTAGCCCGGCATCATGACGTCATCGTAGGATTCGCCGATACCGCAAAGCGACTCGATGATCGATCGAACGCCGGTACCGATCTCGCGCCCCGCTTCCCGGAGGAACATCCGCAGCGCGATCAACACCTGGTCGTTACGAGAGCGGCCGGTGTGGATCCGACGGCCCGTCTCGCCGAGCTTCTCCGTCAGAAATCGCTCGATCACCGTGTGGCAGTCTTCGTCTTTTTGCTCGACGACGACAGCGCCGCTTGAGACCAGCATGTGGAGCTCATCCAGCGCGGCATCAATTGATTTTAGCTCGTCATCCGACAGGATATCGATCTGGTTGAGCGCCCACGCCTGCACGTGCGTCCCCTTGATGTCATAAGGCAGGAGGTAGGTATCCCACACATGGTCCTCGCCGACGGTGAAACGAGTAACCCAGTCGGCTGCTTGCGTGCCCTTGTTCCAGAGCGTCATCCGTTCTGCTCGAAGTACGATTTGATAATACGCTTGTAGATCTCGACCGCGCCGCGCACCTCCTTCACAGGAATGCTCTCCTGCGCAGTGTGCGAAAGCCGCGAGTCTCCCGGGCCGATCTTCACGGTGGGAATGTCTTTGAGGAAGATCCAGTCGGAGGTGGTTGGAGAGCCGAATGGAACACCATCCGGATTGGCATCGAGGCACGCGCGGACGATCGGTTCATCAGGATCCGTCGCCACCGGCACGATGCGCTCGCTATGGACATCCACGCGTGACTCCAGCGTCTTGCGGAAATGCTTGATGAGCTCGTCGTGCGTGTAGGCGGGCGTTGAGCGGATGTCGAGCGTGAATGTGCACTCGTCCGGAATGACGTTACGCGCCTCGCCGCCGTGGATGGTCGTCACGGCGACGGTTGCCGGACCGAGAAACGGGTCCTCCCGTTCAAGCGTCATGCCGGCGATCCGCTGGACGTCCCGCGCGGCGCGTTCAATTGCGTTGTCGCCCAGGGCAGCACGAGCGGCATGGGCACTGCGCCCGCGCGCGCGGCACGTCAGGATGAGTAGCCCCTTTTGAGCAACACACGGTTGCATGTTTGTGGGTTCGCCGACGAGCGCCGACTCGATCGGAGGGAGATGGGGAAGAAGATCTTCGAGACCATTATACGATCCTCCCAGTTCTTCACAGGCCGTCAGTGCGACCATCACCCGGCCATTTTTGGGAAGCCAGCCTTCTCGTTTCAACTGAAAGAGCGCCGTCGACATTGCGGCGCCACTGGCTTTGGCGTCGACGGAGCCGCGCCCGTAGAGCCGGCCATCTTTCTCAGCGGCGTCAAACGGCGGAAACTGATGGCCCTCCGACGGAGGGACGACATCGAGGTGCGAGTTGAGTAGCAGCAGGCGCTCGCCTTCCCCGATAGAAAAATAGACGTTGTCGGCGTGGCGCCCCACGTTGAGTCCGTGCCGCTCAGCTTCTTCTTCGACGAAGCTTGCGATCTCGGCCTCTTCGCGGCTGACGGAGGGAAAGCGAATGAGAGATCGAAGGAAGGGGATGACGTCCATTCTGGACCGGCGATTTTCAAACCGGTGTTGGTTGAACCGGCGGTGTGTGTCAGGGACTGATTCGCGTAGCGCGTTCGGGCGAGGCCACGTCACCCGGGCCGCCAATATACACCTCCGCTATCCCGGCGTCGACCGCTGCATAGGCTACGTCGAGCTTCACGCGCATCCCATCCACAATCCATCCCTCGGATACTCCCTGCTCGAGGTCGGCGGCCGTAAAGTTGACGAAGTGTGAGGCGGGATCCGAGACATTGCGCCGTACTCCGCCCGATTCGGCAATGTACATGATCCGTGCGGCGCTTAGCGCCTTGCTGATTTCCGTGGCCACGGTGTCGGCATTGACG
>CBFGYX010000118.1:0-5853 GCA_965653075.1 uncultured bacterium | reverse complement strand
GAGCGGGAGACGGGATTCGAACCCGCGACCCTCAGCTTGGAAGGCTGATGCTCTACCATCTGAGCTACTCCCGCAGAACGATCTCTTCGATCGCCATCGGTCGACCCCTACAATGGCTTCGCCGTTGCAGATAACAACCAGTGGGCAGGGCAGGATTCGAACCTGCGAAGGCTGAGCCAACGGATTTACAGTCCGTCCCGTTTGACCGCTTCGGTACCTACCCACGATGCGGCGGCATAATAACGTCCGCCTCTTCTTCCGCGCCCCCAAGAGGGCTGGAATTTCAAATGAAGAGCTGGCGAAGGGACTCGAACCCCCAACCTGCTCATTACAAGTGAGCTGCTCTACCAGTTGAGCTACGCCAGCACGTCAAAGACCGTGGACGATTTTGAACGTCCAAGACAAGAAAGGTACGCCCGCTGAGCCGCCCTTGTCAACGATGCCACCTGTTAATGCCTCATGAATCGTCATGATCCAGATCGGCTGTTCCCCGCCGGTTCGCTTTGTTTTTCAAAAGCAGACGAATGATTACCCCCGCGACCACGAGTGAGATTAACGTGCCGACGAAAGCGCTATATCGTCTGAGGTACACGGCCACGACTTCCCAGTTCTCGCCTACAATCATGCCCGCATAGGCAATGAGTGCGGTCCAGGCGAGCGAGCTGATGCCGGCGAAGACAGCCGTACGGCCGCTTTGCATTTGCGCCGCTCCAACGGTGACGGAGATGACGGATCGTAGTCCGCTGAGGAAGCGATTGGCCGCGATCAGCAGGTAGCCCCACTTGAGCAGCCATCGCCGGACCCGGTAAATGCGCTTGCTGGGGAGCCACTTGATACGGCCGGCGAGGACGGAGTCTCCAAAGCGCCTGCCGAGCAGGTACATGACCATGAATCCGAGCGTGCCGCAGGTGGACGCGATGAGGACAACCGGCCCGTAACTCAACTGACCGGCTCCAGCCAAGTATCCTGCGACCACAATCGCCAGGTCCCCCGGCACTGGCGGGATCACATTCTCTCCAAAACTGATGACGGCAAGAAGCAGGTATGCCCAGAGCGGCGACAGCATGGTCGTCCATTCGAGCAGGTCTACGAGATTCTCCGCCATCGCTCCGGCCAATCACATGCCACGGATAAGGCATGCCGCATGAGCAGCGGCTCCATCCCCGACGCCGACAAAGCCCATCCGCTCAGACGTAGTGGCCTTGACCGAGACTCTCCCGAGATCAATCTCCAGTGCCTTCGCGAGCCTGTCGCGCATCGCATCGATGTATGGCCTCAGCTTGGGCCGTTCAAGCACGACGGTGGCATCGATGTTCACAATCGTGTAGCCCGCTGTACCGATGCGACGCCGCACATCCCGAAGCAGCTCAATGCTGTCGGCACCCTTCCACTCAGGCGCCGTGTCCGGAAACAAGGCGCCTATATCGCCCAGGGCTGCAGCACCGAGTAGCGCGTCGATAATGGCGTGCGTAAGGACGTCGGCGTCAGAATGCCCGTCGAGCCCGAGCTCCGAAGGGATCTCCACACCTCCAAGAATGAGCTTTCGCCCTTCCGCAAGGCGATGAACATCGTATCCGAATCCTATCCGAGTCATGACGTGGGTTCAGCCCAGGAGTACCAGAGTTGTTCGGCAAGATCCCAATCGGCCGGTGTCGTAATCTTAATATTTCGACTGCTGCCTTCTACAATGGCGACGCGTCTGCCGGTCCTCATCACGAGCTCAACATCGTCGGTGACGTCCCATCCGGCGCGGTCTGCCTGTGCAAACGCGTCGACAATCCATTCCCGCCGGAATCCCTGCGGCGTTTGCACGTGAAATAATGTTGACCGGTCGACGGTCGTATCGAAAAAGCCATCGGTGGTGCCGTGGCGCATGGTATCGGTAGCCGGCGATGCAAGGGCAGCGGCGCCGTGGTGCCGCACCGCCGCGATGACGGCCGATAACTCGTCGGCAGATACGAACGGCCGGACGGCATCGTGGATCAACAGTATTGATGCAGACGTTGGAGTTGCATCTACCCCTTGCCGGACGGATTCCTGGCGGGTGCTCCCTCCTCGTACGACGGTGTGTAACTTCGAGATGCCGGCATCTCGAAGCTCGGCCGCAAGCTCCTCCCCTCCCGCATCATCCGGCGGTCCCGCCACAACGATGGCCTCTACCTCGGGATGCCGCTCAAAGCACCGCAGCGTCTGTACGAGCAGCGGCGCCCCTCCGAGATGGCGGAATTGCTTACGGCGGCCGCCGAGTCGGCTTCCCGATCCGGCAGCCGGTACCACAACGGCTACATCTGTCGACGCATTGTTCACGATCAAATGATCAGCATCGCATCGCCAAACGAAAAGAGACGATACTCTTCTTTGATCGCTTCCTTGTACGCCTCCATCACAAAATCATAGCCCGCGAAAGCAGCAACGAGCATCAGCAGCGTGCTCTTCGGCATGTGGAAGTTTGTGATGAGCCGCTCGGTGATCCGAAACTCGTAGCTCGGATAGATAAACTTGTCCGTCCATCCGGCATCGCCCTTCAGCGTGTTGGCCGCCGACAGGCTCGACTCGATCGCCCTTACGACTGTGGTGCCAACAGCGGTAACGTTATTATCGGCCGACAAGAGCGCGCGGTTCACGATCTCGGCGGATTCGCGGGGAACGATGAAGTTCTCCGAGTCCATGCGGTGCTTGGTCAGGTCTTCGACCTCAACCGGCCGGAACGTGCCGAGACCAACGTGGAGCGTTACCGGCACGATATCCACGCCCTTTGCGCGGAGCTTGTCCAGGAGCTCGTTCGTGAAATGAAGGCCTGCCGTGGGTGCGGCGACGGCCCCGCGGTTTTCGGCATAGACGGTTTGATACCGCTCGCGGTCGGCTTCTTCGGCGTCCCGTTTGATATAAGGTGGGATAGGCGTCAGCCCGATCTCATCGATTTTATCATAGAGATCCTGATTACTTCCCTCAAAAACAAACCGAATGGTGCGTCCGCGTGAGGTCGTATTATCGATAACCTCCGCCACGAGGCCGTTCTCGAAGTAAAGCTTATTACCGATTCTGATCTTACGCGCGGGGTCGACGATAACATCCCAGAGGCGGCTTTCCGGGTTTAGCTCGCGCAGCAGGAAGACTTCAATCTTAGCGCCGGTCTTCTCCTTCTCACCGTACAGCCGCGCCGGGTATACTTTGGTATCGTTGACGACGAGGACGTCTCCCTCATTATAGAAATCGGGAAGGTCGGAGAACGAGCGATGCTCGATCGTCTTTCGCTTGCGGTTAAGAACCATCAGACGCGAGCTGTCGCGCGGCTCGACCGGATAATTTGCAACAAGCTTTTTAGGGTATTCAAAAATGAAGTCAGACAGCTTCATGCGTACACTGCGCGCTCATTCGTGGGGATGGTGACATGCGCTTGCGGGATTCGCTCGGCGGCGCATTTGATCGGCTGACGTTGGGGTAGTTCCTGCCGATTGACAATATACGCGCGATGTGAGCCCAGGAGCCCCACTCACCAAAGGTTCAAGAGACACTGCTCCTGTCGCGTGCACGCGCCTTCCAAAATGTCGTAAGAGCTACACTAGTCGTACCGTTTAAGGCGGGACGCAAGCAATTGCTTCACCACCCGGACGAGATCCGGCCCCGGCTCACGAATTAAGGCGGAGTCCCGAAGGCCAATGCAGCGACCTGACGAAAGAAGCTCCTCGGCGTCAAGCCCCGCACGATTCAGTGCATCCGCCACTATCTTCCTATCGCTCGAGAGCCCTTCGAGAGCAAGAATAAGGCCGTCCGGCTTGAGGCTCCGCAGTTCATCCGCAGAAACCACATGGTCGGCGTCACCTTCTTGCGGACCGGCCGGACGAAGTCCCCCTTTCTCCAGAACACCCGGTGCCCACTTGCCCATCAGCGTTATCGGAGCGAGGCTTGTGACGACGACGGCCTGAAGCACGTGCGCCGACTTGTCCTGAGCTAAGCGCGCAGCCTCCCACAATTCACGCTCGATACTGCCGACGAGTTCGATCGCCGCGTCAAAACGGTCGATCCTTCGCCCGAGCTCGAGGCCCATTTCCAAGGTTTCTCGGTAGGTGTGCGGATCAAACTGTACAACGTCGACATCCGGCAACGCTTCTCCTGATGATACAAGCGCCTCGAACCGGCCGGAATCGGCCGCCATGCCGACGATCATTGACGGTTTGACAGACGAGACGATGCGGCGGATATCGTCCGACTGAACGTTATCAAGCGAAACGAAACACGCACAGTCGACCTCATCCGGTGATTTGACGGGCTGTAGGCCGAGCTCCTCGAGCCACCGCGATGTTGCATATGAGACTGAGATTATCGTATCCACGGCATCACTTATGGTGGTGAAGTGCGCCACAACTCCCCTCCTTATCGCGCTTACGTTACAGCGCCCCGCCTCCTGTGGAGGCTATATTCAAGACGCGACAGAAGGCCACCGCCCTTTCGCTCTGCGCAACCGGCGGTGATGTGTTGCACAACACCTGAGACTACTGTTCAAGATAAACGAAGTGAAGGCCAATGAATGAAGTTGCAGCCCGGGCGCCGGCGCGCATGTCTCCTGAGCCGGAGCACTACACGATGCGCCGGAAGCGCTTCCAGAGCCCGTTGCTCGAGCAGCCCACGTTGAAGCTGGATGAGGACGGATCCATTCTCGAGATAAGCACGACGGCGCTGCGAATGCTTGAGCACACGCAGAAGTCAGACGCATTAAAATCATGCTTCTTCTCGCTTGTCCACGGTAAGAACCTCTACCAGGTAATGCGGGATGTGGCGGACATGGTTTGTTATGGGAAGTCACGAGCATCGTGGCTCCTACGCCTCGAAACGGGAATGTCTCGGTGGCGATGGTACCGGGTGAGTGCGCGCAACAACCTTTCGACGCCCGATCCTGGAATATTGCTCACCTTGGAGGAAGTACATGAGTGGTGAACGGGGAAGTCGCTCAGAGGGATGAGCTGAGCAAGCCGGGCGGTCGGATTCATCCGATCGAATCAAAGTCCCGCGGTGGTGACGCCGCGGGACTTTTTTTATGGACGCCGATTATCCGGATGCCCCTTTTAATGGATCTCGAGCCAATCAGGATCGGACACCAGTAACGGATCGGGGTGGAGGCGGCCGTTTTCAGGGGTTGGAGAAGAACGGCATCTTTCGACCACCGGGCCGGATGTAGCCACCGCGGGTGGTTCGTACTTCTTCCACACTTACGAAGGCGTCAGGGTCGCTGTCGCCGATGATCCGCATTACTCGCGAGACGTTCCGGCGAGGCACCACGATGTTAAGCATCACGACATCGTTCTCGCGCCCTTTCCCCAATAACTCCGTGACGGCGAATCCTTCCCGACGCAGCATTCGAGCCACGGCTTGACCGCCGGCTCCCGTCGTCGCGTCATCCGGAACCCGACTGATCACACGAACGACGTTCACACCGATCGCAAAGCGACCTTCGAGCCAGACGCCGACATAATTCCCCAGTGCAAATCCCCCCGCATACCCAACCACGTGCGGTATGGAATTAAGATGCTGGAGCGCCTGCCCTACGGCAATGAGCCATACCAGAACCTCGAAGAATCCGATGAGGGCGGCCAGCCCCCGACTTCCACGCACGGCGAGGATCATGCGCATCATAGCCATCGACACGTCGACGATGCGGAGGCAGAAGATGAGGAGTGCGCCTATCGGCGCCGCGAACAAGACTTCCATAGCGATAAAGACGTCTCACAGTGGCAAGTCGTTCCAGAACTAACGGTCCTGGCCGTCACCCTCACGGCTTGATCCACAATGCCTCCCTTGAATCAGTTCATCCCGCAGACGGAATAATAACAACGGCGCCGTCGTGACCCGGGTAAA
>CBFGYX010000117.1:0-5860 GCA_965653075.1 uncultured bacterium | reverse complement strand
TCTTCGAGTGTGCCAAGGGTTTCGTGGATCAGTCCGGTGCGGTCGTAGAATGGCAGTGGTGTCGGCGCTGACGTCCACGGTCATCAGCTTTCTGCCGGTATTTGCGATGACCGGAGCCGAGGGCCGACTCTTCCAGCCGCTGGCGTTCACGAAAACCTTCATGCTGATCTCGGCGATTGTCATCTCGCTGACGCTCGTCCCGCTGGCGGTGTATTCGCTCATCGCGCGGCGCGGTGATCCGCGAATCGCCGAGCGACGGATGAAACTGCCGGATCGCCTGCCCGAACGGATGCGCTCGCCAAGCTTCCGGACTGTGACAATTGTCATACTGAGCCTAGTCTTTGCCATCCTGTTGGCAAACGTCTGGGAACCGCTCGGACCGGAGCGCGGCGTGATCCGGAATATGCTGTTCGTCGGGCTGGTTCTCGGGGGCGTGATCGGCGGATTCAAGCTGCTGGAGTTTTACTACGAGGAGATTCTGGCCTGGGCGCTTGCGCATAAAAAGGCATTCCTCTCCATCCCCCTGATCCTGATATTCGTCGGACTGAACGTCTGGATCGGCTTTGACCGGATCTTCGGATTTATCCCCAATACGGCCGAAAAAGTGGGGATTGAGAACGTTCGGGCAACGCCACCGTGGTCGGCTATGGCGCATACGTTTCCCGGACTCGGGCGCGAGTTCATGCCCGCGTTGGACGAGGGCTCGTTCCTCTGGATGCCGACCGTGATGCCGCATGCCTCCATCGGTGAGGCGCGGGAGATCATGGCGCAGCAAAATTTGGCATTCGAGGCGATTCCCGAAGTGGAGTCCGTCGTCGGGAAGCTCGGACGGGCTGAAAGTGCGTTCGATCCCGCGCCGATCTCCATGTTCGAGACGGTCATCAACTACAAACCGGAATACATTCAGGATGCCTCGGGAAGACGCATTAATTTTGCCTGGGATCGTCGCACTCGGGAATTTCTGCGGGATGATCGGGGAGAGTTGCTCCCCGATTCACGCGGACGTCCGTTCCGGCAATGGCGGGAGCACATTCGATCTCCGCAGGATATCTGGGATGAGATCGTCCTCGCCGGGGAGATGCCGGGCATGACGAGCGCGCCGCTCCTCCAGCCGATCCAGACGCGGCAGATCATGCTCCAGACCGGCATGAATGCGCCCATGGGGATCAAGGTGAGCGGGCCGGATCTCGAAACCGTGGCTTCGGCGGCTGTCGAGATTGAGCGGCATGTGCGCCAGGTGCCGGCCGTGGTCCCGGAAACCGTGCAGGCCGAACGGATCGTCGGAAAACCGTATCTCGAAGTGGTGATCGACCGCGACCGTGCCGGGCGCTTCGGCCTGCGGGTGGCCGATGTGCAGAACGTCCTGTCGATGGCCGTCGGCGGCATGAATGCCACGACCACCATCGAGGGCCGTGAGCGATACGATGTGCGCGTCCGCTATCCGCGCGAGCTTCGCGGGGATGTCGAGGCGATTGAGCGGCTGCTGGTGGACCTGCCGAGCGGAGCAACGATCCCGCTTGGCGAGATTTCGGAGATCCGCTATGTGCAGGGGCCGGAGATGATTCGAAGCGAAAACACGTTCCCTGTGGCCTACGTGACGTTCGGCGGGGCGCCCGGCGTGGCCGAGGTGAACGTGGTGGAGGCCGTGGCCGAACATCTTGATATGGCGCGCGCCGAGGGGCGCCTCCACATCCCGGCGGGCATCACGTACACCTTCGCAGGCAACTATCAAAACCAGATCCACGCCTCCCGAACCCTGAGCATCATCCTCCCGATCTCGCTGTTTTTGATCTTCATGATCCTCTACTTCCAGTTCAGACACGTGCGGCGGACGCTCATCGTGTGCAGCGGCATCGCCGTTGCGTGGGCGGGGGGATTCGTGATGCTGTGGCTCTACGGACAGGGATGGTTCGCCGATTTCTCGCTCCTCGGCGTGAACATGCGTGAGCTCTTCCAAATGGATGTCATCAATCTGAGCATCGCCGTCTGGGTCGGATTCCTCGCGCTGTTCGGTCTCGCCGTCGATGACGGAATCATGTTGATGACCTACCTCAGTCAGAACGTTGAGAAGAACCCGCCGAAGTCGATCGAGGATGTTCGAGAGGCTACGCTGATGGCAGGACGGCGGCGCGTGCGGCCGCTATTGATGACCTCTGCCACGACGATCATCGCCCTGCTGCCGATCCTCACCTCCACCGGGCGCGGCGCTGACATCATGATCCCGATGGCCATCCCCTCCGTCGGCGGGATGACCTTCGTGACGCTCTCGATGTTCACCGTGCCCGTGCTGTTCGCGTGGCTGGAGGAGCGGAAGCTGCGCGTACAATGATGTGACTTTCCATCCTAAAACGATTATGGTTGTCAACGCATACAACCGCTATCCCATCTCCCGCTGATCAGTCATCTCACCTGAATCAATTCTACAATGGCCGCCCACCAGGACGATCAACACGAGCATCACCACGATCACGATCACCACGATCACGACCACCATCATGGCCACGGGCACCACGGCCATGATCACGCCGGGCACTCGCCGGAGGCGTTCCGCAAGAAGTTCTGGCTGTCGCTGGCGCTCACGCTGCCGATCGTGTTCTGGGCCGAGCACGTGCAGATGCTGCTCGGCTACGAAGCGCCCACCTTCCCGGGATCGGACTGGATCGGGCCTGTGCTGGGCACGATTCTCTTCATCTACGGCGGGTGGGTGTTTCTGCAGGGCGCGTGGGACGAACTGAAGGCGCGTCTGCCGGGGATGATGACGCTCATCTCGCTGGCCATCAGTGTGGCGTTCGTGTTCTCATGGGTGGTGCAACTCGGCCTGCTCGACGCCGAGGCGCTCTGGTGGGAGCTGGCGACGCTCATCACGATCATGCTGCTCGGCCACTGGATCGAGATGCGGTCGATCTCGCAGGCGCAAGGCGCGCTCGACGAACTGGCGAAGCTGCTGCCCGACGAGGCGACCCGTGTCGTCGGCGACCGTCCGGAGCGGGTGCCCATCGAGGATCTGGAGGATGGAGACATCGTGCTTGTGCGTCCGGGCGAAAGCGTTCCGGTCGACGGACTCGTTCGACGAGGGGATTCCGACATCAACGAGTCGATGATCACCGGCGAGTCGCGACCGGTCCAGAAAGCGGAGGGGGATGAGGTCATCGCCGGGACGATCAACGGTTCCGGCGCGCTACACGTCGAGGTGACGGGCACCGGCGACGAGACGAAGCTTTCGGGCATCATGCGCCTGGTCGCCGACGCCCAGCAGTCGAAGTCGCGCGCGCAGCACCTGGCCGACCGCGCCGCTCAGATGCTGACCGGCGTAGCGCTCGCCGCAGCCGTCGTCACGCTGATCGCGTGGCAGTTCGTCGGAGCACCAATCGACTTCTCGATCGTACGCGTCGTAACGGTCCTGGTGATCGCCTGCCCGCACGCGCTGGGGCTGGCGGTGCCGCTGGTGGTCGCGATCTCGACGACGCTCGGCGCGCGGGAGGGACTGCTCGTCCGGGATCGCCGCGGACTCGAGGAGGCGCGTAACATCGACGTCGTGGTGTTCGACAAGACGGGCACGCTCACGCTCGGTGATCACCCCGTGTTGGACCTCCAGGTGGCCGAGGGGATTTCGGAGGATGAAGCCCTCCGCATCCCCGCCGGCATCGAGGCCCCGTCGGAGCATCCCATCGCACGCGGAATTCTGGCCTCGGCCGAGGATCGGGGGATCGCCGTACCACCCGCCGACGGTTTCCGGGCGATTGCGGGGACGGGCGTCACGGCTCGCATCGACGGCGTCGAGTACCACGTGGGCGGACCGGCACTGATCGCCTCGCGGAGTGCCGTGGTGCCGGATGCGCTCTCGAGCAAGATCGAGGAGGCCGCCTCGCGCGGGCAATCCGCCATCGTTCTCATTCGTGATGACGAGGCGCTGGCAGTCTTCGTGATCGCCGACGCCGTCCGCGAGGAAAGCCTCGAGGCCGTGCGCACGCTGCAGAAGCGGGGCATCGAAGTCGCGATGCTGACCGGCGATTCCTCGGCCGTGGCCCAGGCCGTGGCCGAGGAACTCGGCATCGACACCGTGTTCGCCGAGGTCCTCCCCGAAGACAAGGCCACCAAGATCAAGGAACTACAGCGCGATGGGAAGAACGTGGCCATGGTCGGCGACGGCGTCAACGACGCACCGGCGCTCGCCACCGCCGATGTCGGCATCGCCATCGGAGCCGGTACCGACGTGGCCGTCGAAGCGGGGCACATCGTGCTCGTGCGCTCCGACCCGCGCGACATCCCACGGATCATCTCGCTCTCGAAGGCCACCTACCGCAAGATGGTCCAGAATCTCTGGTGGGCGGCGGGTTACAACATCGTGGCGCTACCGCTCGCGGGCGGTGCGCTCTTTACGTGGGGCATCCTCCTCGAACCCGCCATGGGCGCCGTGTTGATGTCCCTCAGCACCATCATCGTCGCACTGAACGCCCAGCTGTTGCGGCGGGCGAAGTTGTAGATATCCGCGGCACCGACCTGTCGATGCAATGCGCCACCAGCCCTAACCGCCTGTTGAAATAAACAAGCCGTACAGGCGGCAGAAATATTTTGCAGATCAAGGCGTCCGACGAGCCGCGAATGAGGCGTACAATCGTACGTCGCAGTGAGCGGTGAGGAAAGACAACGTAGACACGAGCCGCCAGGTGACTGAGCAAAGTAGATGCGGAATATTTCAACAGCCTGCTAACCGTCGGTCACATCCCGGATAGGCTCGGAGGCTCCGTCATGACCGATTCGAGATGCGACTTTTCCGCTCTTGAGGAGGTACGACGTCCATCGGGGTATTCTCGTCGAAACAACAGTCTGCGCTGCCTCTCCGTGCGCCCTAAACTATTACCTCGAGCCGCGCCGGCTTGACGCCTTTCACCCTGGCGAGTCTATCGAGCGAGATCGACGGCACGAAAACGTCGGCCTCGTCTTCGCTGAAGTTCAGCAGGATGCCAAGCACGCCCTGCTCCGTCTCCTCCTCCATCAACAGAGACCGCAGGCGGCTTGCATTACGGAAGCCTTTGAAGTAACCGCCGTACATCCGGCGCATCTCGAGGACGCCCTTCCGCTCGCCAAGCCATTCGCACTTGAGACGCAGGTGTTCGGCGGCTACGCGTACGCGCTCATCCCAACCGGCACGAGGTGGTTTCTCACCCGTTTCCATGTAAATCTTCGCATCGCGAAAAACCCACGGGTTTCCGATGGCCGCCCGGCCAATCATCACGGCGTCGACTCCGGTCTCGTCGAACATCGCCTTAACGCGCTCAGGTGAATCCGCATCTCCGTTCCCGATCAGTGGGATGTTTCGAACACCTTCCTCCTTGACTCGCCGCAGCCACTCCCAGCGCGCTTCGCCGCGGTACATCTGCGAGCGGGTGCGCGCATGCAACGCCAGCGCCGCAATGCCCGTGTCTTCGAGCATACGCGCAACGTCCAGGATGCGGATGCTATCATCAGACCATCCCAGGCGCGTCTTGACCGTAACCGGGCGGGTCGCTACATCAAGCACCGTTTCGGTGATGCGCTGCATTTTAGGCAGGTCGCGCAGGATTCCCGCCCCGCCGTCTTTGCACGTCACCTTCTTGACGGGGCAACCAAAGTTGATGTCGATCACGTCCGGCCGCGCATCATCCACAATCCTGGCAGCCACCCGTACCTGATCCACATCTCCACCGAACACCTGGATACCAACCGGGCGCTCCTCTTCAAAAATGTCAAGCTTCTGAAGCGACGTCTCGGCCTCGTACATGAGGCCACCGGACGAGATAAATTCGGTGTACAGCATGTCCGCGCCGTAACGCTTGCACAGGATGCGAAACGGTGGGTCGCTCACGTCTTCCATCGGTGC
>CBFGYX010000116.1:0-5875 GCA_965653075.1 uncultured bacterium | reverse complement strand
TTGGGCACCAGCCGTACATAGTCGAGCCTGAGTTGAGCGCCCCCGGAGATCCCGACCGAATGAGTGCCGCCCGGCAGCCACAGACTGCCTGCGGTGCGTTCATGAGAACCTTCTCCGAGGTTTAAGAACGTCCCGCTCAGGGTATCCAGACCAATTGTGACCTGCCATGGCGCAGAACGTGCCACTCCGAGGGCACCCAGCCTGAACTCATAGACACCCTGCCCGACTTCGACATCAAATGTTATCGAGCCCCCATCCCCAAAACCTGTTACGTAGCCGGTGCCGGAGAAGCCTTCGGTCTCGGACTCGACCGTGAGTCCGTTGAGTACCGCGTCCTCTGCTTCAACGTGAATCGTGTCGGCCAACGCCGATGCCGCGAGTAACAGCGCCAGGAGTAAACCCATAAGTGCTTTGATTACATGGGATGGACAGCGTGCAAGCTAATCCGTCGACATGCTCTGTTCCACTGTCTCGTCGGATTAAAGGCAGCGGTTTCATCGCGCGGAGCGTTTCACAAACATAAAGCGCCTCGGCAGTGGTGCCACCGAGACGCTTGATGTCGGATGCGATGGATTAGTTCTCCGGAAAGCCGCGCTTACGCATCAGCGCGCCGACCTCCGGATCGCGGCCGCGGAACTGGCGATAGCCTTCCGCAGGGTCAACCGTGTTGCCGACGGAGAAGATGTGATCGCGGAGCCGCTGCGCGACCTCAGCATCATACGGGCCGTCTCCTTCCTCAAACGCTTCATATGCGTCTGCGGTAATGACGTCGGCCCACAGATAGCTGTAGTAGGCGGCGGAGTAGCCGTCACTGCCGAACACGTGGAGGAAATGCGGCGAACGGTGGCGCATCACGATCTCGTCGGGCAGCCCGTATTCGCTCAGAACATCCTTTTCAAACTGCTCCGGGTCGATGCGCTGGTTACCCGCGAGATGATAACGCATATCCATCAAGCCGCTTGCCAGGAACTCCGTCGTGCGGAAGCCCTCGTTGAAGTTGGCTGCGGCTTCGATGCGCTCGACAAGCTCCTGCGGAATGGGCTCTCCGGTTTCGTGGTGGAGCGCAAAACGCTGCAGTACCTCAGGCGTGGCCAGCCAGTGCTCGAGGAGTTGCGACGGAAACTCGACGTAGTCGCGCGGAACGGCCGTGCCCGAGAGTGACGGGTATGTGACGTCGGAGAGCAGTCCATGCAGCGCGTGGCCAAACTCATGGAAGAGCGTCTCGGCGTCGTCCCACGAGATCAGCACAGGCTCGCCCGGTCGGCCTTTGATGAAGTTCGAATTGTTGGAGACGATCGTGGTGATGTTATCATCCATCCGCTCCTGACGACGATAGGCATTCATCCATGCGCCCGAACGTTTGCCCGGCCGCGCGAACGGATCGAAGTAAAAGAGGCCAACGTGATTGCCGGTGGCGCCGTCGGTGACGCTCCAAACCTGGACGTCCGGATGAAAGACCGGCACATCATTGACCGGGCTAAACTCGAGGTCGAAGAGCTCGCCGGCGACCCAGAACATGCCGTCTCGGAGCTTGTCCAGCTGCATGTAAGGCTTCACCTCGCTTTCGTCGAGGTCGTAGCGGTCGCGGCGTACTTTTTCGGCGTAGTAGCGGTAGTCCCACGGCTCAATTGTGATGCCGGCGCCTTCGGCATCGGCAAGCGCCTGCATGTCGGCGACTTCCTCCGCGACCCTCGCAATGGCGGGCCGCCACATGGCCTCCATCAACTCCATACCAGCTTCCGGCGTACCTGCCATGCTGTTTTCGAGGCGCCAGTGCGCGTGCGTCTCATATCCCAGCAGGTTCGCGCGCTCAACGCGCAGCTGCAGGATTTCCGTGATGATGGCGTTGTTGTCGTTCTCATCCCCGAAGTCACCCCGGTTGACGAATAGCTCGAAGGCCTGCTCACGGAGATCACGCCGGTCGGAGTACGTGAGGAAAGGATCCATCGCCGAGCGGGTGTTGGTAATCACCCAGGCATCCTCAATGCCTTTGTCCTCGGCGGCTGCGGCGGCCGCATCGATGAGCGATTGCGGCAGACCCGCCAGATCATCCTCGTTTCTCAACACCAGATAGCGATCGGTCTCGTCGGCGAGGACGTTCTGGTTGAAGTCGGTAAAGAGCTGCGCCAGGCGCTGGTTGATCTCCGAAAGCCGAGCCTTGTCAGCGGCATCGAGTCGAGCGCCTGCACGGACGAAGCTGTTGTGGTAGTCCCATACGAGGCGCTGCTGTTCATCCGTGAGGTTCTCCTTGGCCGGATCATTATAAACGGCCTCGATCCGTGCAAACAGAGCTTCGTTTTGCGTGATCTGGTCGGAGAATGCGGCGAGCCTGGGTGCCATCTCCTGCTGAACGGCCTGAAACTCAGGACTGTTCATGTTGGAGCCCCAGATGCTGTAGATCGTGCGTACGCGGTTGAGCGACTGCCCGGCGCGTTCCATCTCCGCGATCGTGTTCTCAAACGTCGGCGCCTCGCTCTGATTTGCGATCGCCTCGATCTCCGAAAGCATTTCGGCCATGCCGGCTTCCAGCGCAGGCTGAAAATCGGCCACGCGGACTTTATCGAACGGAGGAACGCCGCCGTAGGGACCGTCCCATTCCTGAAGTAGCGGGTTAACGGTCTGCGGTGTCGTGGTGACTACCATAAGATGATGATCGTTCTTTGCAGCGAGCGTTGTCTGTCCGGCACTGCCTGCGGGAAGCGCCGCCAGCAGAATGACAGCCGCACCGACTGCGGTGAGGATTCGAAGTCTCATGTTCAACGTACGGAAGGTGGGTTCGGCCGAATCTGAGTCAGAGAGATACGAAAAGTATACCGATGAACGTATTCAACCGCGAAAGTCAGACCAATATTTGTGCACGCTCGGGAAACGCGCCTCCACCCGTCTCCGGAGAAAATCAGCATGAAATAGGAACGGATGGAATGAAACTCCACGTTGGCCGATCTAACTGACTGTTGAACCATGATCCACTCAGGCCAACGAACAAATCGAGCAGACCAAGCCTGCCACAAACTTGATCCGGGGGCGTGCGATACGAGCCACATATGACCGACGAGCGCAGCGAGTAGAAGGAGCGGCTGAGACGTTCATCCGTACGCCGCAGAACTTGCCCGGGACCCGATCCGGGGGAGCGACGACGACGCAGAACGCAGAGCTGATCGATTTTTCAACGGCCTGCTTACCCATTAAAAGCATCACCAACTTGCCTGTCGACACTGATGTACACCCAGACATTTGTAGGCTATAAATTATTCCCGGCCATCTTTCTACTCGCCGTAATCGGCGCCGTACCGACGTTCGCGCAGACGACGGTATCGGGCCGCCTCATCGACGCCGAGGTCGAGATGGAAATGCCGGGCGTCAACGTGGTCGCGACCCTGCTCGCCCCAGACAGCACGGAGGTAGGTACGGCAACGGATCTCAACGGGTCGTTTTCGCTGCGGCTACAGCCTGGGACGTACAACCTGCGGGCGTCTTTTGTGGGATATCACGCCATCGATCAAAGACTTGAGGTCGGCAACGATCCGGTCGACCTCGGCACGCTTCGAATGTACGCGGATGTTTATGCACTGGACGAAGCGGTGGTCGAGGCGACTCAGGACCGCGTTGTGCTTCGCGGGGACACAACCGTCTTCAACGCCGATGCCTTTGCGGTCAATCCGGATGCAACCGCCGAAGACCTGATCAGCAAGATGCCGGGCGTCGTGGTGCAGGACGGTCGGGTTCAGGCACAGGGAGAGGATGTGCGACGCGTGCTGATCGACGGGGAAGAGTTTTTTGGGGATGACGCCACGGCTTCGCTTCGCAACCTGCCTTCCGAGATCATTCAAGAGGTTGAGGTCTTCGACCGGCAAAGTGATCAAGCTCGTTTTACCGGATTCGACGATGGGGAGACGGAGAAGACGATCAACATCGTGACGCGGCCCGGAATGCAGACGGGACAGTTTGGGCGCGTGTATGGTGCTGTGGGCCCGGATGAGCGGTACAATGTGGGCGGCGCCATCAACATCTTTAGCGGTAGCCGGCGCATCACGTTGATCGGGCTTTCAAATAATGTGAACCAGCAGAACTTCAGCACGGATGATCTGATGGGTGTGCTGAGCGAATCGGGCGGCCGAGGCGGAGGACCCGGTGGCGGCGGGATGCGCGGTCGAGGCGGACCAGGCGGTTTTGGCGGCTTCGGGGCGGCGGGCGACTATCTGATCGGAGAGCGCGGCGGGCTCAATACCACGAACTCTTTCGGCGTGAACTACACCGACCGCTACGGCGATAACGTACGCCTCAACGCCAGCTATTTTTTCAATCGCACCGATAATAGTACCGACGCGCGGCTCGATCGAGAGTATCTGCTGGCCGATGGCGCGAGTCAACTTTATGGCGAGACTGCCGATGCCTCCGGTGCCAACATGAACCACCGCTTGAATGCCCGGCTCGAGGCCACGCTGTCGGAATCAACCGAGTTGACGATTCGGCCGCGGATACGCGCCCAGTCAAGTAATTCCGAAAGTGTCCGAGGCTCGCTGAGCGCGCTCGCTGTGGGAGTTCCGCTCTCTCAAACTGAGAGCATCTACCTCTCGAACGATGACGGATATAACGTTTCGACTGATGTACAACTACGGCACCGGTTTGGAACGCGCGGCCGTACGATATCGGCAAACATCGGTGTAAGCCTCAACGAGTCGACCAATCACAACGATCAGGATGTGGTGTATCGATTCTTTAATGACAGCGTTCTTGCCGACTCGGTCGACGCATTCAGCAGGATAATCGACGCCGACGACCGCGGGCACAGCTATTCGGCTCGGCTTGCCTACACCGAGCCTGTCGGAGAAAACGGTCGACTGCAACTTGATTACCGGCCGTCGTACTCGACGAGCCGTGCCGATCAATCGGGGTACCGAATGGATCCGATCACGGGCGACTACACGATCCCGGATGAGCGCTATATGGGATTATCCGAGCGGTTTACGGTGATCCACCGGGGAGGCGTGACCTACCGCCATAACCTTGAGTGGGTGTCGGCATCGGTCGGGGTGGACGTTCAACATGAGGATTTGCAGTACGATCAGGAAGGACCGCGCACGTTCAACATCGAGCGAAGCTATCTCACGGTCCTCCCCACGGCGAACCTCCGGTTCACGCTCGGCACCGGCTCCCGGCTTGACATCTTCTACCGGCCGTTCACACGCACGCCGTCTGCAAGTCAGTTGCGCGACGTCGTCGATGATTCTAATCCGCAGATTTTATCGAGCGGCAACCCTCATCTTTCGCCGACCACATCCCACAACATTAATGTGCGATATCGGCATACCAATGCGGAGGCTGGCTCGTCGTTCATGGGCTTCTTCAACCTCTCCACCGCCACTGATCATATTGCCAATGCACTGACGATCGCCGGGCGAGACACGCTGCAGGTGCGTGATGTGCTGGTCGAGCCGGGAGCACAGTTCAGCTATCCGGTAAACCTCGACGGATACTGGAGCGCCCGCTCATTTGTCAACTATGGGAGACCGGTGTCTTTCCTGCGCTCAAACCTGAACGCGTCCGTCGGCGGCTCTTACACCGTCACGCCGAGCATTGTGAACGACGTATCTCACGAGACGCAATCGCTTCAATTGAATGGCCGCCTGTTCCTCGGGAGCAACATCAGCGAGCGGGTAGACTTCAGCGTGTCTTCGGGCGTCACGTACACGAATCTTACCAGCTCGCGCGAGAACCAGCGCGACAATAATTCGATGCGATACACGGCCGGAGTCCGGGTCAACGTACTGCCGGTACCGTGGCTAAATTTGACCTCGAACGTCAACCTGAACCATCGTACAGGTATGTCGGGCGGCGTTGATCCGACCACGGCCATCTGGAATGCCGGCCTCGG
>CBFGYX010000115.1:0-5904 GCA_965653075.1 uncultured bacterium | reverse complement strand
GCGGACATATTCAGCGGTGACCGCCTCCGCTTTACGATCGTCAATGATCTATCGGCTGCCCCCGCGCTGCTTTCATATGCCGGCGACGAGGATATCGACCTGATCGTAGTGGGCACGCACGGCAGGCGAGGATTCCGCCGCGTGCTCATGGGCAGCGTTGCGGAAGAGGTTGTACGGCGCGCGAAACGCCCCGTGCTGACGGTTCGCGAGGCCACACCCGGGGCGATGGCGAGCGTCGACCGCAAGATTGTTGCCCCTATCGATTTCTCCCAGCACTCGGCGCGTGCGCTTCGCGTCGCACGTGAGCTGGCCGCCGGGCGAGAGGTGCCGCTAATCGTCCTTCATGTGCTCGAAGAGCAGCTCCATCCCGCCTTTTACAATACCGGGATGTTCTCGCAGTATGACGATCAGCCCGAAGTCGAGAGCCGCGTCGCATCGGCAATGAAGCAGTTCGTCGAGAAGATCGGCGGGCCGGCGGTCGATTTGAGGTTTATGATCCGCAAGGGAGCCGCCGCGAAGGAGATTGCGCAGGTGGCAAAGGATGAGGCGCCCGCGATGATCGTAATGGGAACGCACGGACGGACCGGGCTCGAGCGCTGGGTGACCGGCAGCGTCAGCGAGCGCGTCATCCGCGACGCACCGTGCTCAGTGTTTGTGGTGAAGAGCTTCGGTAAGCAACTCGGATCGAACATCGAGGCTACCGACGAACCCAGTGCGGCTTGACTCGACAAGATGCAGCGACCCAAGAACATATTGGTACCCACCGACCTCTCCTTCGAGGCCGATCAGGCGCTTGGTCATGCGATCCACTTCGCACGGCTGTTCGGTGCGGACGTCCATCTTCTGCACGCGGTCGATGATTCAGTGGACGGACCTGCCTCGACGGCCGAGATGGAATCGATCCACGCCGGCATGGGAGAAGCGGCAGCACGGCGCCTCGACCTGGCGGCTCAGAAAGACGACGAGCGCAAGATTATGCTGCATACGAGGCTCATGCACGGATTAGATGTTGTGCCTGCTGTGCTCACGTATGTAGAGCGCGCGGCAATCGATCTGATTGTGATGGGCACGCGCGGTCGAGACACCCGCGAGCGGCCGATGTGGCAGAGTCATGCGGAAGAAATCGCGCGCGTGGCCGACTGTCCGGTGCTTACCGTGGGGCGCGGCAATATGGTCTACCCGGGTGCCCCGGGGCGAATTCTCGTCCCGGTCTCCTTCAAGACCGACGCCGGCCCGGCGCTGCGAATGGCGCGCGCCGTCGCTCGGATGCAACGAAGTGTGCTTGAATTGCTCCACGTGGCTACTCCCGGTATGGGAACGGCCGATACCATACTCGAGGCGGTCGCAGGGAGAGGGCGACGAGAGGAGAAACTTCGCAGTCGTCTCGAGCAAGTTTTCCGCGATGCCGGGGGAACGAACGTCAAACACCGGCTCCATATCCGCTACGGTGATCCCGCTCGAGAAGTCGTCGGGTTTGCCAAGCGGAATCGAGTCAACCTGATCGTTGTCAGTTCACGTGGCGCGACCGGAATTCGGTATGCGATGGAGGGAAGCACGACGGCTACCATGGTGGGCACGGCAACGTGTCCTGTACTCACGCTGAAGACAAGTGATGCCGGCGCGGCCGCTCCGTTGAGGGGAAACGTCGCGGTAGGTGTTCATCGATAGAATAAAAAGGGATGATCTCATGAAAGAGAACGTTTCAAACCTAAATATGCCGCAAACGCGGCGATCCATCGTGCCGGTTAAAGCCAACGGATTGGACCTGAAGAAGGACTACCGACTGACAATGCAGTCGAGTCTTGCAACAGCGATCCTCGTAGTCATTGGCATATTCCACATCTCATTCGATTCTGCCGGAACACTGGAAATCAAAATGGTGGAGCAGGAAGTCGTCGAAATCGAAGAGATCCAGCAGACGATGCAGCAGGAGATGCCGCCTCCGCCTCCACGGCCGATGGTTCCGATCGCCGTTGCAGACGATACGTTTCTTGAGGATGACTTCCTTGATCTCGATGCTTCGCTCGATCTGAACGAGCCGGTATCGATGCTTCCCGGCCCACCTCCTCCGCCACCGGCCGAAGAAGAAGCGGTCGTTGAAGAAGACGAAATGGAGGTCTTTGCGGTTGTGGAAGAGATGCCCGAGATCATCGGCGGCGTGGCCCGGCTGAATGAACTGGTGGAATATCCGAGGCTCGCGCAGCAGGCGGGGGTCGAAGGACTCGTTGTCGTGCAGGTGGTGGTTGAACCCGACGGTGGTGTAAGCAGCCCGCAAATCGTGCGCTCAGCCGGTAACCTTCTTGATGAAGCGGCGCTTAAAGCCGTGGTTCAACTCCGCTTTAAGCCCGGCAAGCAACGCGGACGACCGGTTCGCGTATCTTACGCCATCCCTGTAAGATTCCACCTTCAGTCTGCCAGCTGACACTACCCGTCGATGGGCATCAAACGAGTCCTCCATCCGACTGACTTCTCACCGAGCGCCGGTACGGCCTTTAAACGGGCAGTTGAGATCGCCCGGCGCTACGGTGCCGAGCTCCACCTGATCAACGTTGTCGAACAGTTGGGCGACGATCCGATCCGTGGCGCGCTCGCGAGTCGTGTTGACGAGGATGCGTTTAGAGATCGGATTAACGCCGAGGTCGTGCGCAACCTGCGCAACCGCGCGGCCTCGGTGCCTGACCTGAACGTCGTGAGCCAAAGCCTTGCGGGCACAGACGTGGCCGAGGAGATCCTTCGATACGCCGATGCCACCGACCCCCATCTGATCGTTCTCGGTACGCATGGTCGACGTGGATTCCGGCGAATGATGGCGGGAAGTGTTGGAATGGAAGTCGCTCGCAGGGCGCTTCGGCCCGTGTTATTGTGCCCGGAGGACCCGACGTTGGAGGCTGAGGATCTGCGGACACGCGTGCTCGTCCCGGTGGATTTCTCCGAGCACTCTCGCCTCGCACTCGCGTATGCTCGCCGGCTCGCCCACGCCGCCGGCGGTTCGATCGATGTGCTCCACGTAGTCGAGGTGCCGGTTTTTCCGTCGGTTTATAGAGCGAGTATCGAACTGCACTTCAAGAACACCGATCAGTTGATCGAGCCTGCGAGGCGAGAGCTCGAACTTCTCAACTCGTCCATCGACGATCTTGACGTTGATGCACGAATCGAAGTACGCTATGGCCACGTAACGGAACAGGTGCTGCAGTATGCGGACGAGTCCGATGCCACGTTGCTCGTCATCTCAACTCACGGCAACACCGGCCTCGCTCGCTTCTTCCTCGGCAGCGTGAGTGACCGTCTTATCAGATCGGCTGCGTTACCGATTCTGCGGCTTAGAACGCTGCTTAAACCTGAGCCGAACAGGTTGTAGAACGTCCACCTTCGGGTACTGATATGAGGGACGACACGAGTCCCTTCCGGATATTACTCGCGCTCGATTTCGCGAGAAGCGTGCGCAGCGTCTTCGCATTTGCGAAAGCGTTCGCCGCTGCGGTGGGGGCGGAGGTCACGCTGCTCTATGTGGATGCGGTCCATCCACCCGATGGCGATGAAAGTGATTCTGAGGACGAGGGGCTTTTTCCGACGCCGGATAGCATCCGGAACGGACTACAATCGCTTCGTGACGACCTTGCCCGGGCAGGCATTCGTAGTCAGGCCCGCTGCGTGCATTCGCTTGCCGTTGCGCCGACCATTCTCGCCGAAGCACGTATGGTCGAGGCCGACTTCATTATCGTAGGAACGCACGACGTTGGCATGCGGCGTTATCTGGTGGGTAGCGTTTCGGACGAACTACTCCGCACGTCGGACCGCACGTTGATACTCGTCAATGCGAACGAATCCGCACCGCAGCACGATGCGTCCTTCACGCACATCCTGGTGCCGGTAGAAAGTCCTGCCGATGACTCGCAAATCGACCAGGCGATCGAGATCGCATCCCGGGCGAAGAGCGAGGTCCATCTGCTTCATATACCTGAACACCTTCCGCTGCCTTCACTCCTGACGTCAGCGGAGGCCCTGTCGCGGTTTCTGCCGAAAGAGGATCGACAAATCGAAGAAGAGGCCGCCGAAATCCGTGCTGGCTTTGAAGACGCAGGCATAGCCGTCCGATCGAGTGTCGCCGAAGGCCTCGCACCTCGGCTGATCGAGAACATCGCGGAGGAAGTTGACGCGTCGCTCGTCATATTGCCTCGTCACGAGGATTCCGCGATCCGGCGGTTCGTGCTGTCGGTGATCACGGAGCGCGTCGCGAGGTCGGCCGGCCGGCCCGTCATGATCATCGCCGATCACGAGCGAGACGCGCACTGAGGCCGCCGTGTAGGTAATCGCCCGGCATGATCTAACGCCCCCGCCCTACGTTCGGTAGAGCACCCGCCCGACGTCTCCATCGTTGCACATCTCCTATTATGATCTCGAACAAAGAGACGAGGGAGAGATGCTGAGGGAAAAATCGAAGATCGATCGTGACTACGTCTTGAAGTACGAACGGCGGGAAAAGCGGGCATCGCAAGTGGGGCGTGAACTCATCGAGCTGCTTCGGAACGATGAGTCGGTGGGCCACCCCATTCGAAGTGGTTCCTGGCTGCACGTTCCCGTCATCAAGCGCAGGAACGAGGGCGCAAAGGGCCATGGCAGGAGCCCGGTATCCCCATGACCACGAGCGACGTACAAAGGAAGCTGGAACGAGAAGACCCGTGGACGGTCTCCGAAGATCGCTTCCCCCATGAGGGGACGCTTGAGGAGAAGCTGCGCTTTGTCCTCGGTTATGCCATCCTTGCACCGTCGAACTATAACTCGCAGCCGTGGCTCTTCAACATCTCGGGCGGTGAGATTGCGCTTTATGCCGACAGGCGCCGTGGGCTGGCCGTCATCGACCCGGACGATCGCGAGATGCTCATCAGTTGCGGTGCCGCACTGTATAATCTGCGCGTGGCTATTGGGCGGTTCGGCTTCGATCCTGTCGTAGAGACATTTCCGGACATGACCGATCCTGATCTGCTGGCGTTTGCCCGATTTGGACAACCTTCCGCTCCTTCTGACGAGACGATTCATTTGTTTGACGCAATACGCAGGCGCCGCACGAATCGACTTGAGATGGAAGATCGAGTCGTGGCACCGGACGTCATCCGTCGGCTACAGAAGACGGCAGAAGTGGAGGGTGCCGCGTTGCTGCCCATCGATGACAGTTCGAAACGAGATGCGCTTGGTGAGCTTGTAGCTTGGGCCATCGTCAGACAAGGAGGCGATAAACGATACCTACGCGAAGTCACGGCCTGGATCCATCCCAACCGCAGTCAGAGTCACGACGGCATACCCGGCCGGCAGCACAGCCGTAACGGCCTGGGCTCCTACGCCGAGCCGGTCATCATGCGCGCGCTCGACTGGGGTGATGACCGGGCCGAACGGCTGCGCCGCGCCGTCAGCGACGCGCCGGCGCTGTTCGTTCTCTGTACCACGTCAGATTCTGCAGCCGCGTGGCTCGATGCCGGACAAGCGCTGGAGCGTGTTTTGCTCGAAGCCACCTCGGCCGGCCTGTCTGCCTCATTCCTGAACGCGCCCGTGCAACTCGCTGACCTTCGCCCCGAAGTTGCACGCGCTGTTGACCTCGAGAATGGTCATCCCCATATCATTCTGCGCATGGGTTATGGCGGTCGCCTGCGAGCGACGCCACGGCGTCCGCTTAACGAGGTGATTGCGTCGAACAGATTTACGTGAGGTTGAATCTCACCTGGTCGTCAAACAGCCGGATCGGGCCACCGGACTTCATCGACGACCATGACTCCGGCACGGTAGTGTGGTGCCGCGCCGGAGTCGCCAACTTCATAGCGATTCGACGGCGTCGGGCTTAGGGCGCCGCGACGAAAGGTCGTCAAACAGCCGGATCGGGCCACCGGACTTCATCGACGACCATGACTCCGG
>CBFGYX010000114.1:0-5917 GCA_965653075.1 uncultured bacterium | reverse complement strand
GCGAGCCCATACCCGTCCCACAGATCCCGATGAGGTGGATGTCACGGATGTCGGCGGGATCGGGTGGGGCCGGTCGATCAAAGATGCGCAGGTGGGCGTCGGGCAGCGAGCTCAGGTCCTTCATCAAAAAATCAGTCGCTAGACGGTCGGTCGGGGCGGTGGGAAAGGTCGGTCTCCTCTACGTCGTTGAGGCCTTCTGTAACAATGCCAAGGCGTTGCGCGCGTCGCAACCATTGCCTGCGGGCCAGCGCCTGCATGTCTTCCTCGGAGTCGACCTCATCCATAATCTCAAGACCGAGAAGCGTCTCGACGGCATCCTCCATTGTCACAAGCCCCTCCACGCCGCCGTATTCGTCGACCACAAGCGCGATGTGTTCACCATCGTCGAGCAGCCGTTCGAAGAGATCGGACAGGCGCATCACATCCGGCACGACGATCATCTCTCGCTTGATATCCTCGAGTGTGAGGTCGAGGTCCTCCTGCGCCGCTCGAAGGAGAATCTCGTCTTTCAGCACATACCCGGAGACGTCGTCGCGCGAGTTTCGATAAATGGGAATCCGCGAGAAGCGAAACTCCAGGTGATCCTGGATGATGTCGCGGATGGTGCGGTCGGCGTGGAGTGCGAACATCACGGTGCGCGGTGTCATCACATCTCGCACGCGGAGGCTGCCGAATCGAAACAGATTTTTGAGGATGCGCGACTCATCAGCCTCGAAGACGCCTTCGCGGTGCCCGAGATCGGCAAGGGCGGTCATCTCCTCGCGGCTCACCGACGTAATCGTGCGGCCGCGCGCCATGATGGCGGTCAAAAACTGCGAGAGCTTTACGAGCGGCCACATGGCCCAGATCATGGGGCGGATGGCGTGCGTAGTGAATCCGGCAAGCTGGCGCCAGTAGAGCGCCCCGAGGGTTTTTGGGATGATCTCAGAGAAAATGAGGATGGCCAGCGTCAGGAGGACGGTGACGAGACCCAGATAGGCGTCGCCGTAGAGCTTAACGGCCTGTGCGCCCGCCCCTGCCGCGCCCAGTGTATGCGCGATCGTGTTCAGGCTGAGGATGGCGGCGAGCGGCCGGTCGATGTCGTCTTTGAGCATCTTCAGGCGCTTGCCCATCCGACTTCCCTCTTGCTCCTTCACCGCGATGAACGACGGTGTGATGCTCAGCAGCGCCGCCTCCAGGATCGAGCATAGGAAGGAGGCCAGCAGCGCAACGACGATGTAGGTAATCAGTAGCGTCATGAGGCGTGCCCCGGCGGGTGCGATAGCCGCCGGTAACTGACAAGAAGGTAATTGTGGAGGATAGGGACTTGGCGTGGATAGAGAAAAAGAACGCGGTTCCGGTTACCGATGCAACCAGAACCGCGTTTCCGGGAGACACAAAAATAAAACGCGCTCAGGCTTCCTTTTCCACGGTCTGCTCCAGGTACCCGTTGCCGCTCGAGCCGTCGGGTGCAGGCTCGGCTTCGCGCTCTGATGAGCCCACGCCGAGCCCGGCTGCGTGGTCGGAGCTGCCGAAGGTCCGCTGCAAGTGGACGGAGAGCGAGTCGAAGCTGGAGTACATCACCGGGATGATGACTAGCGTAAGGAAGGTACCGAACGAGAGCCCGGCGATAATGGCCGTGCCCATCGGGCCCCAGAACTGCGTGTTCTCGGACCCGATCTGAAATGCCGGATCGAGCTCCGTAATCAGCCCCACAAAGTCGATGTTGATGCCGAACGTCAGCGGCACCAGCCCGATGACCGTCGTCAGGGCGGTGAGCAGCACCGGACGAAGTCGGGTGGCGCCGGCTTCGATGATGGCATCTTGTTTGGGATATCCGCGCTCGCGAAGCTGGACCATGTAGTCGAGCAGCACGATTCCATTGTTGACGACGATACCTGCCAGCGAGATTATGCCGATGAAGGTGAACAGACCGAAGGGTGTCCGCGTGATGATGAGCCCGAGCAAGACGCCGATCAGACTCAGCCCGACGCCGACCATGATGATGAACGGCGCGACGATCGAGTTGAACTGCGCCACCATGATCATAAAGATCAGCCCGAGCGCGATCAGCAATGCCGTCGTGAGGAAGCCGAAGGCCTCTTCCTGCTCCTGGTTCTCACCGGTGTACGCCATCGCATAACCTCCCGGCAGCGATTGACGGTACTCATCGAGATGCTGTTGTACCTGGGCGAGCACCTGCGGTCCGGTGAAGCCCGGCGCCGCTTCGCCCGTCACCGTGGCCACGCGCCGCAAGTCGAGGCGCGTGATCGAGCCGACGCCGCCGCCAACTTCGAGGTCGGCCACCGCAACGAGCGGGATCTGCCGGCCTTCATACGGGATTGTCAGGTTCTGCAGACTCTCGAGGTTGTCGCGATCCATCTCGGCAAGGCGCACCGTGATGTCATACTCATCATCGCCGTCTCGATACTTGCCGGTCTCGGTACCGTTGATTGCCGTTCGCACGGTGGAGGCGATGAGCTGCGTGCTCAGCCCGAACCGCGCCGCCCGTTCCCGGTCGACGATAACCTGATACTCCGGCCGGCCCGCGTCCAGGTTGTCGGCCACGTCAACGAGTCCGCGGATCTCACCGCTGTCCGCCGCTCGCGTGAGCTCCTGCCGGATTTCAGCCGCGATCCGCTGGATCTCGGCAAAGTCAGGGCCCGTGATCTCGATGTTGACGGGCGATCCGGTCGGCGGGCCCATCTGGTCCTTGTCGAACTTCAAGTCGACACCCGGGACGGTGGTAAGCTCTTCCCTCAAGCGCGTCATCGTGACCGGGCTCTTCTCTGAGCGATCCTCATAGTCGATCAGGTTGATCGTAAATGTGGATCGTTCAGGGCCGGAGGCGCCGCCGCCGAACATCATGTCGCCGCCGACGCCCACGTTCATCTGCATGTTCTTCAGACTCGCATGCGAATCCGGATTCCGACGCGTGAGCTCCATAATGCGGGCGTGCAGCTCGCGTGCGGTGCGGTCGCTGGCCTCGAGGTTCGTCCCAAGTTGCGCTTCAGCCGTGATCTGAATTTGATTCGGATCCGTGTCGGGGAAGAACTCAAGTCCCGTCGGGGAAAACCAGAACATGAAAATGATGGCGAACAGCGCGCCGAGTGTGCCGGTGAGAAGCTGCGCCCGGTTATCGGTCAAGATGAGGTGCTTCCGTTCGGGCCTGTAGAAGACCATCCCAATCAGCCCCATGACGATGATGATAGCCGGCAAGAGCATCATCTCGATGAATACGACGGGCTCGACTTCGCGCGGCCCCACGTAGATGAAGAAGAGCAGTACGAGCGTGATCCCCGCAAACCAGAGCCCGAAGCGGACGCTTCTCTTTCCCCCCAGAAAGAGTGATTCGAGGGAATGAAACATGACCCCGACGACGCCGACCAGAGCGAGTATCCCCCCGGGGATGATCAGGACCATCGCGCCGTTGCCAACCACCAGGCTGAGTGCGCCGCCGATCACGAGCAGTACCACGCCCGCCGTCAGTGATCCAATCGCTAATGTGTTTCGAAGCATCGCGCGCCGAACCGAATAGTCGCGCTCGAGCATCCACGACAGGAAGGAGCGGTACGAGCGGATAATCCGGGGCAGGCCGGTCTCGATGAAGCGGTCGCCGGCCGGCTTGAAGACACGCGTGTGCAGAAAGTACAGAAGCGGAATCGCGACGCCGAGGACGAGCAGCGATCGCCAGTTTGCGATCCCCAGCATGACGCCGATTGCGATGACCAGGGCCGTAAGCAGCACGCGCATCGGCTTCGGTCGGTCGGGTGCTTTTTCGGAGTCCAGGCGCACGAATATCCCCGTCAACACAGGGTTGATGAACAGCGCCACGAACAATGATGACAGCAGCGTAATGATCAGCGTCAGCGGCAGATAGCTCATGAACTTGCCGATGATGCCCGGCCAGAGCAGCATCGGTGCAAATGCCGCGACCGTCGTTGCCGTCGAGGCCACGACGGCGCCGCCGACCTCGGCCGTCCCGAGCCTTGCCGCATCGAAGCGCGAGTGTCCCTGCTCGCGGAAGCGGTAAATGTTCTCGACAATCACCACCGCGTTGTCTACGAGCATCCCGAGCGCGATGATCAGCGAGAAGAGGATGATGAAGTTCAACGTCTGGCCCATCGCGCTGAACACGATGAACGAGATGAACATCGAAAGCGGTATCGCCACGCCGACCAGCGTTGCACTGCGCACGCCGAGGAAAAACAGCAGCACCGCGACCACGAACAGGAGGCCGCTGATGATGTTGTTCTCGAGGTCGCGCACCATAATCTCGACGAACTCGCTCTGGTCGCCGGTGATGACGACCTGCGTGCCCGCGGGAAACGCGAAATCGGCGATAGCGGCTTCGACCGCCGCCGAGGTCTCCAGAATATTGTCGCCCGAGCGCTTCTTGACGTTCAGGCTGATGACTTGCATCGGCTCGGAGTCCTCAACCGATACAAGCTCTCCATCATCATTCTCCTCTTTGAAAACCTGCAGCCGCGCGTATGACGTCCGCTCCTTGAAACCGAAGTCGACGTCGGCGATGTCGCGCACGTAGACGGGGCTGCCGCCCGGCGCAGCGACGACGAACGATTCGATTTCGCGCGGATCGCGGATATTGCCGTCAACTCTGACGAGGTAGTTCAGCCTGTCGACGTCGATCGATCCACCGGGGATGTTCGTGTTCTCCGTGCGGATGGCCGTGATTACGTCGTCGAACGACAGATTGTATCCCTGTAGCGCCGCGAGGTCCACATTCACCTGCACCTCGCGTTCGAGCCCGCCGATCAGATCGACCTCCAGCACCGACGGAATGGATTCGAACCGATCTTGCAGATCCTCCGCAACCTCTTTCAACCGGGCCAGCGAGTAGGTCGCGGCAAGGTTGACCGTCATCACAGGAAACTGCGAGAGATCGATCTCGCTGACGATGGGCTCTTCGACATCGGTGGGAAGCTCAGGCTTCGCGATGTCCACGCGGTCGCGCACTTTCTGGTACGCCTCGTCGATCGAGATGTCCGGATTGAACTCGATCATGACGGAGGAAACGCCCTCGGTGGAGGTGGAGCGGATTTCCTTGATCCCGTTCACATTTTGCACTTCGCGCTCGATCTGCTGCGTGACCAGCGTCTCGATGTCGTCCGGGCTCGCTCCCGGATAGAGCGTCGTGATGATAATGTTGGGGATCTCGATCGACGGGTTCGACTCCTTCGGGATCGTCACGTAGCTCAAGAAGCCGCCCAGCACCAGCAAGACGGTCAGCACGACGATACTCGTGCGGTATTTTATGGCGAGGTTAGTAACCTTCATATTCTATCGTCAGCTTCGTGGCTGCCCTTCTCGTCGATGTCTGAGGGAGGAGTCTGCCGATGCAGGAGGCGCTGGCCATCACGGTGCCGGCGGCAGCACGCTCAGGTCGGCCTCTCCGGATTCGGCCGTCGCTTCCACGGCCTGATGTACCTCGACGACGTCCAGCCGCTCGCCCTGTGATACATTGTTCTGACCCTGGACCACGACCTCGTCGCCGTCGGTTAATCCCGACTGAATGACGACCTCGTTGCCGTACGATGAGCCTGTTACGACCGGCCGGCGCTCGGCGACCGGCGCGCTGGTTGAGCGATCGACGGTGTACACCATGAAACCGGACTCCTCGCGGATGAGGGCGGGGCGGGGCACCACGTAGACATCGCTCAGTGTGGCTCGCGTCACGAACACGGTGGCCACCATCTCAGGCTTGATCCGGCCGTCCGGATTGGGGATCTCGACTTCGATCGGGAACGTCCGGCTCTGCGGGTCGACGGCGCTGCCAACGAATGACACGCGCGCCGGGATGCGGCTCTCACGGCCGTATGCGTTCAGGTTCACCCGCACGTCCGTTCCAAGCGTCACATCACCCGCGTATCGCTCGGGTACATCCGCGCGCACCTTCACGCGAGACGTATTGACGATG
>CBFGYX010000113.1:0-5952 GCA_965653075.1 uncultured bacterium | reverse complement strand
TCTCTGGTTGAGGAGATCTCCCACGGCTCCTAAGGGAGATTGCCCGCAGGCAGTTCGTTGCCGGCGTGGCAGTTACGGATGATCTTCGCCCGGCGCCGGTTATGGCGTCGGGCGTTGTATTTCGGCTCACCTGTTGTAAACACCACCATTCTCGTACATACCACCATTCTCGTACATACCACCATTCGCTAATACCATCACCACAATTGATCGATATGGAGGAAGCAGATGCGTGATCGGTTATTGATTGATAGAATCGAGGAGCAGACGGGGCGCACGATCGCGGAGTGGGTGCAGATCGTGAAGGAGAGCGGCATTACCGTTGGTACGGAGGCGATTCGCTATTTACAGCACGTCCACGGCATCTTTCGGATGTACGCCCGCATCATCGTGATGCAAGCGAACGTCTCGCTCGTTGAACCCGGTACTCAATGACGCCGCCGAACCGGTTCGGGCGGAGCGCGTTCGTCGGGGCGCAATCATCCCCTGACGCACCGCATGGCATCAACATCGTTTAAGAAGGAAGTAGACCGCCGCCGGACCTTCGGCATCATCAGCCACCCCGACGCAGGAAAGACGACCATCACCGAGCAACTGCTGCTGCTCGGTGGTGCCATACGTATGGCCGGGGACGTCCGTGCGCGCAAGACCGCGCGCTACGCGGCGTCCGACTGGATGGCCATCGAGAAAGAGCGCGGCATCTCGGTGACGTCATCCGTGATGAAGTTCACCTACCGGGATCACGAGCTGAACCTGCTCGACACGCCGGGCCACCACGATTTTTCTGAGGACACCTACCGCGTGCTCACGGCCGTCGACTCGGCGCTGATGGTTATCGATAGCGCCAAGGGTGTTGAGGAGCAGACGCAAAAGTTGATGGACGTCTGCCGGATGCGCGCCACGCCCATCCTCACTTTCATCAACAAGCTCGACCGCGACGGCCGCGAGGGGCTCGAGCTCTTATCCGACATCGAGGATAATCTTCGGATCGACGCGGTGCCGGTTACATGGCCCATCGGCAGCGGCTCGAACTTCCGCGGCGTGTATGACCTACTCCGCGGCGAGCTGCATCTTTATCGAAGCGGCAACGAGAACAAGGTCGTGGCGATGCCGGATCTCGACTCTCCGGAGCTCGACCGCCTCGTAGGATCACTCGCCGACGACCTCCGCTTCGACGTCCAGCTGCTGCAGGAAGCCGGAAATACGTATGACGTCGATGCATATCTCGAGGGGAAGCAGACGCCGGTGCTTTTCGGCATCGCGCTGAATGGATTTGGTGTCGAGATGCTGCTCGACCTTTTCGTCGACATCGCGCCCGCCCCGAAGGCGCGGGAGACGACGTCCCGTGTAGTTTCGCCGTATGAGGATTCGTTCTCGGGCGTAGTTTTCAAGGTGCAGGCCAATATGGACCCCAACCATCGGGACCGCATGGCCTTCCTGAGAATTTGCTCGGGCCGCTTTGAGCGGGGGATGAAGGTGCAGCATCATCGGCGCAACCAGGAAGTCCGCATCGCAAATGCGACTATGTTCGTGGCGCAGGAGCGCGAAGGCGTCGAGCACGCCTACCCCGGCGACATCATCGGCATCCCCAACCACGGGACGATCCGCATCGGTGATACGTTTACAGATAAGGAGCCGCTGCAGTTTACCGGCATCCCCAGCTTCGCCCCCGAACATTTTCGCAAAGCGCGGCTCGATCACGCGCTGCGGGCTAAGCACCTCGAAAAAGGACTGGTGCACCTTGTGGAGGAAGGCGCCATCCAGCTATTCCGGCCCGTCTTCGGGTCCGATTATGTCCTGGGCGCCGTAGGCCCGCTCCAGTTCGACGTGGTGACGACGCGCTTGCAGGTCGAGTACAATGTGGACGTGCGGCTCGAGTCGCTGCCGTATCAGACCGCCCGCTGGATCGACAGCGAAGACAAGGACGAGCTAAAACGATTCGTGGCGCGGTATGATCGCAACGTTGTGCGTGATATCGATGACTCGTACGTCTACCTCGCGGAAAGCGAGTGGTGGATCAGCCGAATGATGCAGGATTGGCCGAAGCTGACGTTCGCGGCCACGCGTGAACACGCATGGTCGTAGTTGGGGGGCGATCAGTTGTTGTCAACTGGCAGTTCAGTTATCAGTTATCAGTTGTCAGTGAGGGTCCGGGGACGTAGGTAACACATCAGGCGGTGACTTTGTCGGTTCACGCATGTCATGCGCATCCTTGAGAATGCGCCGATGCGTGGCCACGTCGTAGATCGCTCGTCAACACTACCACCAACAACCAAAAACCAATAACCATTAACCATTAACCAACAACCAACAACCAGTAACCCCGTAGTCGTCACGGCTGCGCCGGTACGTTGGCTACGGCGGCGATGAGATACCCCTCGAGCTCGGCCGCGCGATGTGCCGTCGTGTGCGAGCTGAGGACACGACGGCGCGCCGCCCGCCCGATTTCGACGGCATCTTCGTCATCGATCGTCTGCAGGTATTTCAGCGTGTCCGCGGGCGAGTCCGCAACGAGCACTTCTTTGCCCGGCTCGAAGAAAGCCTCAAGGCCCGGCCGGCGATCGCTGATGATGGGCGTGCCGCATGCGGCAGCCTCAAAGAGTCGCACGCTCGGCCCGTATCCCGCGGCGATCGCGTCCTGCCGGGTGATGTTCAGCGTAAAGCGCTGCGAGTTATAGAAACGCCGACGCATAGACGGCGGCAGATGGTCGACCCGCTCCACATTCTCCGGCCACTGGAAAGATTCGGGATAACCCTGGCCCGCAACGGCGAACCGACCGCCGCGCCATCTCCGGGCGGGCTCAATCAGCCGCAGGTCCAGCCCCGGCTGCAGGTCCTTGCTGTAGGTGCCCATGTATCCCAGATCATATACAAGCGGCACGGGCAGCGGGTAGTATTCATCCGTATCAACCGAAGCGAATAGCGGCACCGCCTGCCTGGCGCCGTATTCAGATTCGAGGCGGGTCAACGTCGGACCGCCCGTGGACGACAGATACATGTCGAACTCGGAGACGACCTCCGGCGAGATGTACTCGTAGTCGCCCCGCTCCAGCTTGGAGAGCGTCGCAGGCGTGTCGAGATCATAAAACGCAACGGCGCCGCGCGCATTGCTGATGACCCATTCAGCGATCGCCCCACCGTTCGGTACGGACGAACCGATGATCACGGCGTCGGAGTACTGGATGCGCTGTGCGTGGGTGGTGGAAAGGTCGGCGAAGGTGTCGTACAGGTGGAGGTGGCAATGAGGCGGGGCGGGAAGGTCCCGGTTCATTGCATACCACGGAACGTCTCGCTCATAAAAATGGACGCGGTGCCCCCGGCGGCTCAACTCCTTGACGAGCGACCGGAAGGCGGCGGCGTGGTCGTTGCCCCAGGACGAGGTGATGCTCAGGCCGATGACGGCGATGTCGAGTGAGGGATGGGATAAATCGTCGGAGGAAGAATGGGCAGGACGAACAAAACGAGTCCGGGGTGGCACGCCGGATGATATGGTCATACTCGAGTCGGGCTGTTATAGGAAATCAATCGCCACCGCTCCGTTGTGCTGCTACAAGTGTGGAAAGGGAGCGGGTTGCGTGACGGTTCGGAATACAAGCCCTATCCGAGTCTCATCCGGGGAATGCGTTTCGTGCGACCTGTTACGATCTGACAAAGGAAACGGTACCAGTCTACAAACGCACCGCCGCGGCCGCCTCTTCCGCACGGTCCCGAACTTCCACCCGATCAATTCCGGTCGTCGTCACGTGCCCCATCTTCCGTGACTTGCGGACCTCCTCCTTTCCGTAAATATGAACCGCCGCCCCCGGCACCGCCAGCGCCTCAGAAAGCGTCGCATAGCTCGTCTCACCGTCGCGCGTGCCTAGGACATTGATCATGCAGGCGGCGGGCACGCGCATCGAGCAATCGCCGAGTGGCAGACCGAGCACGGCACGAACGTGGTTCTCAAACTGCGACGTGTGGCACGCTTCGATGGTGTAGTGGCCGGTATTGTGCGGGCGCGGCGCGAGCTCATTCACCAGGATCGATCCATCCTCCATCTCAAACAACTCCACCCCCGTCACACCAACGCCTTCGACCGTTTCCACCGCTTTCATCGCGACGGCTCGCGCGCGTTCCTCGACCTCGGCCGAGACGCCCGCCGGAACGACGACGGCGTGGCAGCGGTGGTCGCGCTGCTCGGTATAGGCCACGGGATAGGCGTCGATGTCGCCGTCGGCCGACCGCGCCACAATCACCGACAGCTCGCGCACGAAGGGCGCCCACGCCTCGATTAACAGGCCGTCATTTGCAGCGAGTTTATCCCACACATCATCGAGCTGGTCGAGCATCTTGATCGTGGCATTGCCGTAGCCGTCGTACGATCCCTCGTACTTCTTGACGACGACGGGCAAACCGAACCGCTTGATAGCCGCAACGGCATCTTCCTTCGTCGCACATCGGGCGTAATCGGGAAGCGGCAGGCCGGCCTCGCGGAGGGCGTCTTTCTGGCGGCCTTTATGGCGGATGGCGAGCAGCGTTTCCGGCGACGGCCAGACGCCGACGCCGGCGGGAACGACTTCCGCAGCGAGCTCCGCCGGAGCCCACTCGCTTTCGACGGTGACGGCATCACATCCGTCGACAAAATTGGAAAGCACGTTCGGGTCGTTCCAGTCGCCTATAAAGTTCTCGCCGAGGCCTTCCATGGGTCCGGCCGGACCAGGCGAGAGAAAGCGCACACGGATGCCCATGGGAATGGCGGCAAGAGCCATCATGCGGCCGAGTTGTCCGGCACCGAGGATTCCGAGCAGGGGAGGCTGGTTGCTACTCACGTAATCAGAATGACAGAATTGTCGGATAGAAAACGAGTACGATCGCGGCAGCGAGAATGTCCACGCATCGACGTAACGGTTCGGACAGCGAATTACTCCTCGCTGCTCTCCGAAAGCAGTTGGTCGAGATGGAGTTCGTCCTGAACGAGGACTTCGCGAGCTTTTGAGCCGACGAACGGCCCGACGATGCCGGCGTCCTCGAGCTGGTCTACGATGCGCGCGGCGCGGGTATAGCCCACCGATAGCTTCCGCTGTAGCAACGACACCGATCCCTGCTGGCTACGCACGATGATGCGTGCGGCTTCTTCGAAGAGGTCGTCGGCATCTTCCACGCCCAGAAGCTCGTCGACGCCGTCCTCGCCTTCGATCTCGACGGGCGGTAATACGAACGATCCCGGACCGCGCTGCCCGCCGATCCATGTGGTGATGCGCTCCAGTTCATCATCCGACACATACGGCCCCTGCAGTCGAACCATCCGGCTGCCGAGCATGAACAGCATGTCGCCGTTCCCCACGAGTCCTTCGGCGCCGTTCTGGTCGAGAATCGTCCGCGAGTCGATTTTTGAGGCGACCTGGTACGCGATGCGCGCGGGGAAGTTGGCCTTGATGAGCCCGGTGATGACGTCGACCGACGGCCGCTGCGTGGCCAGGATCAGGTGGATGCCGACGGCGCGAGCCATCTGCGCGAGCCGTGCGATCGGGCCCTCGATGTCTTTACCGGCCGTCATCATGAGGTCGGCCAGCTCATCGACGATGACGACGATGTAGGGCAGGTGCTCATGATCCTCGCCCGGTACGCCGCCCTCCTGAAGCTTCCGGTTGTAGTCCTTGATGCCGCGCACACCCGCCGCGGCCAGTAGATCGTAGCGGCGCTCCATCTCCTTCTCACACGATTTCAGCACGCCGAGCGCCATGTTGAAGTCGGTGATGATGGGCTCTTCCGACCCCTCAGGCATGGCCACGAAGTGGTTCATGATCGAGCCGTACTGCTGCAACTCGATCTTCTTCGGGTCGATCATCACGAACTTCAGGTTCGCGGGGTGGCATGCATAAAGGAGACCCGTGATGATGGTGTTCAATCCGACCGATTTACCCGAGCCCGTGGCACCGGCAATGAGCAGGTGAGGCAGCTTGGTGAGGTCCT
>CBFGYX010000112.1:0-6012 GCA_965653075.1 uncultured bacterium | reverse complement strand
CGGCGTGGGTCCCGAGCACTCGTGGCTCAAGGATTCGAACCGTGCCGAGTACGTGGCGATCAACGACGACGAGGCCTTGAAGGCCTTCCATACGCTCTGCCGCACCGAGGGGATCATTCCCGCGCTCGAGTCGGCACACGCCATCGCACAAGCGGTGAAAGTCGCTCCGGAAATGTCTGACGACGAGATCCTCATCGTGAATTGCTCCGGCCGAGGAGACAAAGATATGGGTACGATCGCGAAGTACATGGATCAGGAACGTGGAGGTGCTCGATGAGCAAGGTTGATGAACGTCTCCACCTCGCCGCCGCTGAGGCGAGACATGCCGGGCGAAAGCTCGCGGGATTCTTCCTGACAAACGGCTTCCCCGACCCTCAGTCAAACCGGAAGATATTCGACGTAATTGCTGAGTCTGGTGCCGACTTCATTGAGATCGGCATGCCGTTCAGCGATCCTCTGGCTGAAGGGCCGACCATCCAGCATTCAAGTGCCCATGCGCTCAAGCACGGCGTCCGGATGCGCGATACGTTCGGCACGGCCGAGAGCATCCGAAGCCGGCATGAGACGCCGGTGTACTTAATGGGCTACGCGAATCCCATCCACCGGTACGGCATCGCGGCGTTCTTTCGCGACGCGGCGTCAGCCGGCGTCGATGGCGTCATCCTGCCTGATCTCCCGCCCGGCGTTTCCGACGGACTCGAAGAAATCGCGGCAGATGCGGGCGTCGGCATTGTGAATCTGATTGCGCCCAATACATCCAACGAACGAATCGAAGAGATCGACCGCGCGACAACGTCATTCGTCTATGCCGTGTCGATTGCAGGGCTGACCGGAACAGAAATATCATCCGAGGATGTCGTCAGTCAGTATCTAAAACGCGCCCGCGCTCACGTGAGCAACCCTCTTCTGGTTGGATTTGGGATTCAGACGCGGGCGTCGGCGGAGATATTGAGCCGGCACACCGACGGATTTATCGTGGGATCGGCACTTATACGGGAGATCGATGCCGCATGGAATGATACTGCTCTTTCCGAAAGCAAACGGCTGAGCCGTGTGGCCGAGTTCATCCGGGCGCTCGCACTGCCGGCAGAAACGGCGGCATGATCTATGTAGATCTATCAATTGGTATGATCTATGATCAGGTACGATCATCGATTTGGCATGCTAAACCCCGAACCGTGAGTCGCGTTAACGTGGCTCGGCAATCACTGACAGGCTCTCAAACCAGACCGTGATCGTGAGAAACTCCGCCCTTCCCATCACCGCTTTCCTGATTCTCCTAACGGCACTCGTCTCCGGTTGCGGTGGATCAGGGTTTGGATTGGATGCCATTGGACCAGACACCGAGATCCTCGTCGTGGTTGACTCGACTGTCTGGGAAGGTCCGGTAGGGAACGCCGTGCGTGGCGAGATTGCGCCCTACCTGGCCACGCTGCCCTCACCGGAGCGCGAATTCGACCTCCGCGCTCTTTCGTTGCGCAACAATACAATCGATCGGATCCGCTCTCATAAGAACATCATTTTCGTCGCGCCGATCGACGATCCGTCGCCCGTCGGCGACTTTATTCGAAACCGGCTGCCCGATGGCGGCATCGAGGCCATCAGGGATGGGGGGCGCATTGTGGCCGCTCGCCCTGATCTATGGCGCCGAAACCAGCGCGTGTATTTCATCTCGGCGGCTGATACTTCGTCGCTCGTCGCTACGCTCGAAGAGTACGGCCCGGCCCTTCGCGACACCTTTAACCTCGCGGCACGGCGCGGCCTGCATCGGGACATGTTCAGGCGTGCTCGTCAAACGGATGTCGAAGAACAACTCATGGAGCGTCATGACTTCGCCGTGAACGTTCAGTACGACTACATCCTGGTCACAGACACCACCGATTTTGTCTGGCTCCGCCGTGTTCTCACCGACACCTGGCGCAGCATCTTTGTCCATTATATCGAAGATGCCGATCCGGCCATTATCACGCCGGAGTGGATGACGGCCACGCGCGATTCATTGACCCGGCAGTACGTGCAAGGTAACGTGGGAGGATGGGTGGAAGTTGATCAGCGGCGTCCACTTGAGGCTGAAGAAGTGGAGTTTGGGGGTAGATATGCCTACGAGATGCGCGGCCTCTGGCATATGGTAAGCTACGAGGGTGAGCGTCAGATCCAGTATGGGATGGGCGGTCCTTTCGTATCGTACGCCTTCTATGACCAGCATTCGGGCCGCGTCTATTTCATCGATGGGATGGTCTTCGCACCCGACTTCGGTAAACGGGAGTTTCTTCGACAGGTGGAAGTCATCGCGCACACCTTCCGGTCGGCAGGCGATGTTGAAGCAGCCGAGGCCCAGCAGGTTGCATCTCGCTGAGGCGCGTGGCAAGGTTCCCGCTCGTCATATTTGTGCTGGTGCTCATTCTGGCGGGATGCGCGCGGCAATCGGCGGAGCGACCGATCGAGGACAGCGTGCTCGTCGAGATTCTCGCCGACCTGCACGTTGAGGAGGCTCGCATCAATCACGATCTGCCTGGCGCCGTATCTCGTGATTCCGTACTCGCCCTGCACGGCGCGACCGACGCTGAGCTCAACCGCACACTCGATAGCTACGCCGAGGACCTGCCGGGCTATCTGCGCCTTTACGACCGCGTGATCAACGAGTTAAGCGAACGCTACGCACGCGAACGGGACACCGATGCTGATTCTCTCGTCCTCTCGATGCGGCCAAGTAGTTGATGCGCTCTCTCCGTTAAGACAGGAAGCGGAGACGCACCGTCGGGCTCGTCAAGGAGGGCTTTGACTTCGAGCCAGTCGAGCAAACGCTCGACCTCTTCCCCACCCCACTCGTCTTCGAGCCTGCCCACATCCGCTGCTGTTCCATCCCGGATGGCCAGCAGCAGATCCCTGATCCTGCCTTCATCTGTTTTCGTGACGGCGGGCCTGCTGTGCCGGCCAAGACAGTGATCGCATCCCGTGCAGCTTCCCTCCATCCACTCCCCGAAATAGTCGAGAAGGAATCGCCGTCGACATCCGGTGTGGGTCGCATAGCGGATCATGTCGGCAAGCTTCTGATTGGCGCGGCTGCGCGACTGGTCGATCGCGCCCATCTCCACCGGCAGCTTCACATATCGCGAGGTCGTGAGTTCGAGCGCGAGTCCGTCGCCGGGTGCCATCCACTTCAAAAGCTCTCGCTGCTGGAGAAAATCGAGGCCACGCTTCAACCGGTCCTCAGCGAGCCCCGTCGCCCGTGCCAGTCCGCGGATGTCAACCGACGTCCATGCTCTATACGCGGCCCCGTCTATCGCACGAAGAAGGCTGTCGATGAACTTCTTGAGGCCCCGGCTCTGGCCTCGAGCGAACTTCCGGATGACATCCGGTTGGGCGCTCATGTGAATGAAGGCCACCGATGCGTCGGTCGAGATGAGCCGCCAGACGTCCTGCCGTTCGATGACTTCGACGGCCGACTTGATGACGGAGATTCTCGCGCCGGTGATGCGTGCGACCGCGTTAAGATCTACAATGACGGGGTCGACCGACTCACTGCCGTGTGCGATCTGAGCGAGGCTGCACACGGTATCGTAAACTTCCTGAATGACCTTGCGGTCGGGGTGTGCGGAGTCGATGAGCGACTGTTGTATGGATCGATCCGTGACAACGTCGAGCAAGACGGCGTACGACTTCTTGCCGTCACGCCCGGCGCGGCCCGCTTCCTGGTAGTATGATTCGAGGGACGATGAGATGCCGTCGTGGATGACGAACCGAACGTCGGGCTTGTCGATGCCCATGCCGAAAGCATTGGTCGCCGCGATCACGCGCACCGAGCCGTTGAGCCAGGCTTCCTGGACCTGCTGTCGGCGTTCGAGCGGCATTCCGGCGTGGTAGCATGCGCCGCCGTAGCCGTGCCGTTCGAGCCACTCGGCCCACTGCTCTACGGAGCGCCGTGTCGGCCCGTAGATGATCCCCGAGCCGTGGACGCCGTCGAGGACGCGCCGAACCTGCTGCTGACGGTCATCCGGCTGAAACACCGACCATACGATATTCGGCCGATCGAAACCTCTGACGATAACGGCCGGATCGCGCAGGCCGAGTTGTTTGACGATGTCTCGCCTGACCTCCGGCGTTGCCGTCGCTGTGACGGCGATGACGTGCGGATAGTCGAGCATCTCGAGCGCGTCGGCAATGCGGCGGTACTCCGGCCGAAAGTGGTGGCCCCATTCGCTGATGCAATGTGCTTCGTCAACCGCGATGCGCTTGATGTTCAATCGCGGCGCGCGCACTTGAAACTGCTCCGTGGCCAGTCGCTCCGGCGACACGTAGAGCAGTCGATAGCGGCCGAACTCGGCGTCGGTCCACGCCTGATCGATCTGCCGGTACGACATCCCGCTGTTGATGAAGGCAGCTTCGACACCGCGGGCCCGCAGTGCCGCCACTTGATCTTCCATCAGCGCGATGAGCGGCGACACGACGAGGGTGAGGCCGTCATCGATAAGCGCCGGCACCTGAAAGCAGATCGACTTGCCGCCACCGGTGGGCAGCACCCCCAGCACATCTCGCCCTGCAACCGCCGCCTCGACGACATCGCGCTGGCCCGTCCGGAAGTCCGGGTATCCCCAGACCTCGCGCAACGTCTCGACGGCGCGCGCCATCGCGTCAGGTATCGTCTCTTCATGCTCGGACATCGACATCAGTTACGGCCGGCATCTCACCGCCGGATTAATTCCCGGCCACTACAATGGATCGTGTCATCGTGGTATTGCCGGAGGTCACGCGCACCAGGTAGACGCCCGCCGCCGCGCTACCGAGGTCGATAGCGGTACTCATGACACGCCCCGCCCCGGTCTGGTCCAGCGTCTGCGCATGGACACTCCTTCCCAACACATCGAACACATCGACTCGTACATCGCCAACCGGGAGACCTTCAGCGCGGATGGTGAAGACGCCTCGTGTCGGATTGGGAAACGTGCCGAGTCTTACCGCAGGTACTCCGGCCGGCTCGTTGCCGAGGCGGTAACCACGCCAGTCGGGAAGCTCGTCGCGCGTCATCACGAGTTCGTGGCCGAAGACATACTCGAGATACGCCGGATCGATGTCTCGGATGAACGTCGGCGGATCGCCCGGCCAGTCGGACCACATGCTGAACCAGCTCCACCAAATGTCGCGAGCTGCGATAGCACTCGGATTCGGTAGCGTACCCGATTCAGTCAGGGCCGACATGTGATGTCCGAGAGCGCCCTCGCCTCCGCCGTAGAGCAACATCATCTCGTTCCACTCCGGAGTCATGATCGCAAGCGGATCCTCGTCGTAAACATCGATCCCAACGATATCCACCACCTCATCACCGGGGTACCACTCTTCGGCCTCCGGTTCGTGAGTGTAAACCCAGATGAGGTTGTTGAGCTGGTGATGGTTCGTAAGGCGGTCATATAGCAGATGCCATAATTCTTTGAACGGCCCGGCGCCGCGCGCACCCCACCAGAACCAGCCTCCTGCGGCTTCGTGCAGTGGACGCCAGAGTAGCGGGATGTCGGCGTCGGCGAACTGCGTGAGACGATCCGCGATCGCATCGATATCGCGCAGGATCAATCCATAGTTCTCAGACGGCGGATCCGCGAGGGCTTCCGCGAAATTGAACGTCGTGCTATCCGTGTAGAAACCGCGCCACCAGTCGCCTACAAGATCGGTCGGTGCGTTCCAGTGCCACATCATCGCCACGATGCCGTCGCGCCCCGCCCATTCGATGTAGTCTTCGACCGAGGCGTAGTTGACGTCCTTATTGGGGGGTGCCCCTCTCTCCCATCGCGAGGGCGAGTACTCGATGAGGTCTCCGCCGGCGATGGCGGCTTCATAGCCCGTGAGCTCCTTGATGTACTCGACCTCTCGCAGCTCCTGCTGCCCGGCCAGGATGTGGCGCCCGTACTCGTTCAGCAGGAACTGATAGAGTGCTCCGGTGGCTTCGGTGGCGTTTGGGTTTGACAACCCGGCAGCCGGCAGGGCAGGCGGCTCGAATGACTGGGGCACCAGCCGTACATA
>CBFGYX010000111.1:0-6101 GCA_965653075.1 uncultured bacterium | reverse complement strand
GCCGCTACCGGCGGCGGAGGGCGCGCGTCCCACCATGCCGCCGGCGACCGAGCCCGAGCTCGCCGAGCCTGCATCGACGTCGACCAATCCATCGGACGTCGGCAAACAGGTTACGCTGCTCGTGGGTGGCGGCGTGCTCATCATCCTGGCGCTCTACATCATCACCCTTGTCAGCAAGCAAAATGTGACCACGGGTGGAGCGGAACCGGTGGCGCCGCTCTCCGCCCTTGCGGTGCTTGAAGATGCCGCCACGGAGCCACCTCCACCGGAAGTTCAGTCGGCCGCGGATGCCCTCCGCGAGCGGATGGCGCAGGCGCCGCTCGATGAACGACGCGCGCTGCAGACGGAGCTGGTCGACCTGCTCTATGAGGCCGGACTGCCGGACCACGCCGCCGTGGAAGCGCGTGCAATCGCCGAGGAGACCGGCCACCCTAGCGACTGGCGTGATGCCGGCGACCTCTTTTTCCACTGGATGGAAACAGCCAATCCGATGCTCCGGCCGGATATCGCCAAGCTGACTGTGGATGCCTATGATCGCGTGCTGGAACACAGCCCGGATAATCACGACGTCCGGGCCAACATGGCCTGGGCGCTGCAGTACGATGCATCCGACCCTATGCGCGCGATCGACGAGACGAACTATATCCTGGATCGGGATGAGAACCACCTCCAGGCGGTCTTCAATCGAGGTTACTTCCTGATGCGGATCAACCGCTTCGATCAGGCCATTGAGGAATTCGAACGGGTACGTGAATTAGGGGATGTCGATTCGCCGATCGTTGCCCAGGCCACGGCGATCATCGAGATGATCCAGGAGCAGCGTTCGGATTGATGATGCGAAGAGGGATTGCGGTTCTTGTCGGGATTCTGTCGCTGATGATGACGGCAGCCGCGTGTAATGATGAGGCCGACTTCGCGGGGAAAAGCGTCACCGAGCAGGCTGAAGCTGTACTCGAGCATCTGACGAGAGAGGACTGGCCTGCGCTTGCTCCTTACGTTCACCCCGAGCGCGGCGTGCTGATTGCTGCCTATACCTACGTGGAGCCCGGCGAGAACGTGGTCTTGACGCGAGACGAAGTCGCCTCGATCGGCGCCGACACAACCACACGGTTGTGGGGTCATCAGGACGGGACAGGCTTCCCAATCAATATGACGGCGGCGGAGGTCTTCGATGAGTACATCCTGGATCGCGACTTCCGTGACGCCGAGCGGGGCGAGCCCAATGAGGTCATCCGCTCCGGCAGCATGATCAATAACGTGCCGGAGGCCTTTATCGATTCAACCGTCGAGCATCCGGACGAGGTCGCCTTTGTGGAGTACTCGCTCGAAGGAAGTGACGAATACGGCGGTATGGATTGGGCGAGCTTGCGGCTCGTCTTTCAGCACGAGGATGAATCGTGGTTTCTCATCGGCATCGTGCGCGACCGCTGGACGATCTGACGATAGGCCGTTGAGCAGTCGGTCCGCGTCATGTATGCGCTCTCCAGCGTCAGATCGTGGGCAGGTTCGACGCGCGCGCGGTGTGCGATTTGTCTGCCGATGTGTACCTTCGGCACCGATCTTAACCTGCACTTCCGATGATTAACCTGTTCACGGCATCCGAGAAGGATCGAATCGAAGCAGCCATCTTCGAAGCCGAGGCGCGCACCTCGGCCGAGATCGTGCCGTGCGTCACCGACGTATCGGCGTCGTACGAGGTCTCGTACTGGCGCGGCGCGGCATTTACGGCGATGATCGCTGTCGCGGCCGTCCTCGTCCTGATCCGCTTCTACACGGGCTGGGGATTAGCGTGGCTGCACACGCCATGGGGCGTGATCATCATCGCGCTGGCGGGGGCCGGCCTGGGTTCACTCCTCGTGCGGATGATTCCCGCGCTTCGCCGCCGGCTCGCGGGCGACGCCTACATCGTCGAACGTGTGCACCAGCGTGCGATGCGGGCGTTTCTCGAGGAAGAGGTGTTCGCCACCGCCGGACGCACCGGCATCCTCATATTCGTTTCGCTCTTTGAGCATCGGATCGAAGTGCTCGGTGACACCGGCATCAACTCGCGCGTTGCCCCGGACGACTGGGTGAGCATCGTGGCTCGGATTCGAGAGGGCATCATGGATGACGAACTCGCCGATGCGCTCGTCGATGCCATCCGGATGTGCGGCGACCTGCTGGAAAGGAGCGGCGTGGCGGAGCGGGCGGAAGACACTAACGAACTCGCGAACCGCGTGAGGCTTGTTCGATACGAGCGGTAGCGGTCAGTGCGGGTACTACGCCTGCTCTATTTCGATCACGAGGCCGTCGTGATCCCGCACAAACAGACGCCCTTTGACCTCTTGATAACTAAAGGATGCAGCGTCCATCCGGGAGCGAAGGTCCTGCCATTGGCGCGTAGGAAGGCGGAAGCCGAGGTGATGGATGCCGCCGCGGCCGGGTATCGCGGGGTGACCCATTTCGGGCATCTCGATGATCTCGAGCACGTCGCGTTCGCCCACGTCGGTTAACATGGCCCGCTGACGCCCTTTTCGAATCGGATCTTCCTCGACAACGCGCACGCGAAAACCGAGCAGATCCACATAGAAGCGGAGTGCTTCGTCGAGCGAGGTGGTCATGATGGCGGCGTGATCGAGGCGCATGCGCGTTCAGTAAGTCTGCGACGGGTGGTGGATAAAACGAGCCAACATGTTCAAGCGTCGGCCGACTCGGTGCCGACGGCCTGGAAGCGAGACGTGTTTATGCCCAGGCGCCGGATTTTCTTGTACAGGCCCTGCCGCGTCAAACCGAGTTCATCGGCCGCGGACGACACATGCCCCGCGTGCCGGCCGAGAACCTTTTCGATCACATTGCGCTCGGCATTCATCAACACATCGTCGAGCAATGTCGGAGAATCAGCCGTGGCGGTTGCAGGCGACCCGATGATTTCCGGCGGCAGATCGCTTCGCGTGATGACGGGTGCCGGCTCGCTCGACACGAGCGTCAACATTCGTTCGAGCTCATTGTGTAGCTGGCGGATATTGCCCGGCCACGTGTACGAGATAATGGCCTCAAGCGCATCATTCGTGACGGAGACCGGAGGCAGATGCGGCGCCTGAAGCTTTGCTGCGATGTCGGCCACCAGCAGCGGCAGTTGTTCACGCCGTTCGCGGAGCGGGGGAAGCTGGATCATCAACCGGCCCACTGCCTCATAAAGTTCAGGTGCTATCACATCGTCGTCCACCATGCGAGTCCCGTTCACAGACGATGTCACGATGACGTTGGCATCGATCGGGCTATCCTCCATCCACCGAGCCAGTTTCCGCTGTATGCCGGCAGGCATGGCGTCGATCTCGCGAATCAATACTGATCCGCCTTCGGCCTCGTACAACAAGCCATCGTTGTTTGTACCGAAGAGGCGAGGCTCGAACTCTGCGGCCGTCGCCAGTGAACAGTCGAACTCCACGAACGGGCCGCCGGGCCGAAGGGCCGCGTGGATCTGTTTCGCCAGATACTTCTTTCCAGTGCCGCGCTCGCCTGTGAGTAGCATGGGCGGCGGATTTTCGGGAAGTGGCGGCAGCGAGTTCCAATAGGGCAACGCCACACGGCTTCCATCCGGCCAGCTTCCGCCGGTAAATGACGCCGAGCCGACAGCCGAAAGTCGGACGTAGACGCGTTCTGCCGGCTGCTTTCTATGCGCCATTCGGCGTTGCATCAACGGGATGGCCGTCATCAACGCGTCTCCCTCGACAACGAGGCGCTGTAACGACTCCGCATCACCACGTCGGCGCTGGATGTCTGCGTGCAGCAACCTCGCTTCGATCGATGGAAGCGAAGGCCCGCGAACATCATCATCCATCGATTCGAGAATCGGCGCCAGGTTCGCCTCAACCTCATCGAGTGGGGCACCCGTCTCAAACGCGACGCGGGCGCGCAAGATGTCGAGCGCGCTTCGATACAAGGGCGAAGACAAACCACCTATGAGCGCGCCCATGCCGGTGATTGCCGCAGCTGCCGCCTCATGATCATTCCACATGAGCGCGAGCGCACCGCTCAGGCCGGCGTGCCAGAACGCGGCATCGCCGTCGTGCCGGAGCCATCCCGACGCAGATGCCTGGCCGAGAAGGTGATCTGCGGCCAGTGGTTGGTCGAGGAGGATGTAGACCAGCGCGCCACCGAGGTGTGCCCAGGTTCGTGTCGCCGCGTCGTAGGACGCGGCCGTCGCGTGGCTTCTATGGAGGCGGGCCAGTGCAACAGCCGGGCGAAAGTGCTTGGCGAGAGGCCAGGCGCAGAGCCATCCCTCCCACAAATCACGAACGGCGGATGCAGGCGGCGCCGTATCGGCGTGGTGTGCCAGCTGTAGATGATGCGCTGCCCGCTCGACATCGGCATACGCGAGCAGGTAGGTGCGTGCCAACAGCGAGTGCACGACAACATCTCCGCTGCCTGCGGCGGCGTTGTCGGCCAGAGGCGCCAGCATCCGCAGAACGTCGCCCGCACGCCCGCGCTGAAGCAACGTGCGCGCCATCGCTATGGTCGAGGCATGCCTCATTCGCACTTCATCCGATCACATAAAGCCGAGTTCGAGCCTGGCTTCTTCCGACATCATGTCCGGCGTGAACGGCGGATCAAACGTCAGCGTCACGCGGGCGTCATCGACCGACGGGACCTCGCGGACCACTTGTTCTACCTGGCCCGGCAAGAAGCCTGCAGCCGGACAGTTCGGCGCGGTGAGCGTCATCATGACGTGCACCGTGTAGTCGTCAAAAATCTTGACGTCGTAGATGAGGCCGAGGTCGTACACGTTGACCGGCAGCTCGGGATCGTATACCGTGCGGATGGCCTCGACGATGTTCTTTTCGAGATCCTCTTTGGAAATCTTTTCTTCGTGTGCCATGATCGTATCGGGTTAAGTCAACACTTAGTCTTCTCGTGCGAAGGCGGCGCCAAACCGCTTCATCTGATCGACCATCGACGCCAGACCGTTCTTGCGAGTAGGCGAAAGATGTTCGGTCATGCCGATGCGGTCAAGGAACGCCAACTCGGCATCGGCAACCGCCGCTGCCGGCTGTCCGTCGAGCACGCGTACGAGCAGCGCTACAAGGCCTTTGGTGATCAGCGCGTCGCTGTCGCCATCGAAATAGATCAGCCCGTCTTTGCGCTCAGGCTTGATCCAGACCTGGCTCTGGCAGCCACGGATCTTGAACTCGTCCGTTTTATACTCGGGCGCCAACTGCGGCAGCGCCTTTCCCATTTCGATCAGGTATTCGTAGCGACCCATCCAGTCGTCGAAAAGCAGAAACTCTTCCTCGATCTCCTTTTCACGATCCAGAATTGTCGGAGTTATTTCGGTCATCAAATCAGTCGAGGAGGATGGGAGATACGCGGAGGAGGCCGTCGACGAGCCGGTCGATGTCTTCGCGCGTGTTGTAGAGGGCGATGGACGCGCGTACCGTGCCCGGAATCTTGTAGTGATCCATCAGCGGCTGCACGCAGTGGTGGCCGGTTCTTACGGCGATACCCTGCTTGTCGAGCAGCGTGCCGACGTCGTACGGATGGGCATTGCCGAGGAGGAACGAGATGACACTGGCCTTCTCTGAAGCCGTACCGATGAACCGCATGCCGGGTACGTCGCGCATACGCTCCGTGGCATACGTCAGCAACTCATGCTCGTACGCTGCGGCAAGGTCGATGTCGATGTCGTCAAGGAACGCGACGGCTTCGGCCAGGCCCACGGCTCCTGCAATGTGCGGGGTACCGGCTTCGAATTTATACGGCAGCGTGTTGAACGTCGTGCCTTCGTAAGACACGGTCTCGATCATGTCTCCGCCGCCCTGGTACGGAGGCATGGCCTCGAGCAGTGCTTCCCTTCCATACAAGATGCCGATACCCGTGGGGCCGAACATCTTGTGGCCGGAGAAGCAGTAGAAGTCGGCATCGAGCGCCTGCACGTCGATGCGCGTGTGCGGAACGGCCTGCGCGCCGTCGATGAGGACCGGCACGCCGCGGTCGTGCGCAAGCTCGATGATGTGTTTGAGGGGAAGGATCGTGCCCAGCGCATTCGATATATGCGCAACCGCGACCAGCTTCGTGCGCTCGTTGATGAGTTCGGGAAGCGCGTCGACGTCAATCTCGCCCTT
>CBFGYX010000110.1:0-6177 GCA_965653075.1 uncultured bacterium | reverse complement strand
GCAGAAACAGCATGAAGCCGATCTGGAACGCGATACGAAGTTCACTGATGACGAATGCGGGGATGAGCACGTGCAGCGGGACGTCCTTCTCGGAGTCGAACACCTCAACATTTCCCATGTCCATGAACAGCATGAGATCTTTCTCGCGCGTCTGAGTGAGCATGAACCGCTTCACCGGCTCGCTCGCTCGTTCCATCGCAACGTTCTGCGTCATCTCGCCTGCGAGGTAAGGCTTGAGCGCATCCTCGTTCACCCGCTCGATGACGGGGAACATGATGAAGATGGTGAGGAAGATCGAAAGCCCGATGATGACCTGTGTCGGCGGCGATTGCTGCATGCCGAGGGCCGTTCGCAGGATTCCGAAGACGATGATCAGCCGCGTAAAGCTCGTCATCAATATGATGATGGCGGGCGCGAGCGACAGCACCGTCAGCAGCAGCAGCAGCTGTATCGGCAGCGCGTAGTCTTCTTCCTCCCCTCCAAAATTGAGGTCGGGAAGCAAGCTGAATGTAGGTGCAGGGTCAGGCGCCGTCTGAGCGGCGGCCGGCACCGCAAGCGGCGCGGCCAGCAGCATCACGACGAAGAGGACCCGAGCGGCGAGAGAGAAGCGCATCAGTGGCAATTAATTCTCGTTCAGTCCGCGGTAGCGGGATGCCGCCTGGCGCAGCAGATCGGAAAAAGCGGGCGAGACGGCGGTAGCGGGAGCCGAAGGCGGCGACGATGCGGCGTCGGAATCAAACTCTGAGGCCGGATACGAGCGAAGGACGGAGATGCCACCGGATGTGATGCCGAGCAGCAGCACCTCATCCTGGCACCGCACGAGCCTCAACCGCTGGTCCTGGCTGATCGGGATGTCGGAGATGGTGACCATCGGTCCGGATGCTGTGGGACCTTGCGTCTTCTTCCGAAGGACGATCGCGTACGCGGCCCCGCCGGCCAGCAACAAAAACGCGAACAGGTAGCCGGGTCGGAACGAGCTGGACGGCGGCGACTGGGCGACGGCACCCGCGTTGTCGGTAGTAATCTCGGCCGATGATGACGGCATCAGACTCACGGCCGCGAAGAGCAGCAAGAGTCCCAAGCCAAAGAAGACCGCGCGCTTCAGAAATACGCGCGCATCTCGAGGGGGAGCGGATGAGGGCTTTGGGGAAAAATTGGGCAGCATGGCGGGTGTCGGCGGTAGTCGTTTCCGCATCTCAGTGAGATTACCTCGGTTGCGGAGGCACGACCACATAAGGCCAATACGATGCCATCGCCCCGAACTCGACAACACCCGGGCCCGTCCATGCCATCAGCGGCCTCCAGCGTGCTACCAGGGCCATAAACACCGGAAGCGCCGCTCAAGTCGGAGCGACGCTTCTCGAAAGGTCAGGCACGATCCGGCGGAAAAAGCTACCGCCGCTGTGGGAGAGGTGTCAGATGAACGCCTTCGTCCGCTTGGTGCTGGAGACGAGGTTGGTGATTCTGATACCGAACTGTTCGTCGATCACCACGGCCTCGCCCTCGGCAATGAGTCGGCCGTTGGCGTAGACTTCGAGTGGCTCGCCGACGAGTTTTTCGAGCTCGATGACGCTGCCCGTCGTCAGTCGAAGCACATCGGCGAGGGGCAGGCGCCGGCGTCCGAGCTCAACGGTGACTTCGAGCTCGACTTCCGACAGCAAGCCGAAGTCGGCACCGTCGCCGGAGGAAATCGATTCCTGGCCGAGTTCGGGGAATGATGCGGCTGATATATTCACGTTAGGTACTGATTGCTGCGGACGATCTGGCGCGGCTGTGGGCCCGGCATCCGCTGCCGGCTGCACCTGGGGCTCGGCCTGTGGTTGAGGCATCGCCTTGAGCAGGATCACACCGCGAAGCGGCGCATCAGTTCGGTCGACTTCGATCAGCACCTCCTGAATGAGGTCGTCAATCCCGTCGACGGCATCTACCGCCTCCGAAACGATCTCGACCTCAAACTCGGGCACATTCACATCGATGCCCGAAAGGCTGCTTCGAATCGTGCCGGCGACCTGCGCGCTAAGCTCACGTATTAGATCATCGGCCCCTTCCTCACCCATCTTAAGCGGAAGGCCCAGCATGGCCTGCGACAGCGTTTCCAGCCATTCCTCACCGATGGAGACGCCGGCCACGACCTGGCCGTCGGCCTTCAACGCGAGGTTGATCGGGTGCGTAAGGAGGTCGGCGGAGCCTTCGGCCTCGTAGATCCTGCCTGCATCGATGCGAACGGCGCTGGCCTCTCGCAGGATGGTTTCCAGGAACGAGGCGACGGCGTCCGACGCGACGGATAGTATTTCAGTGAGCCTGACGTTGTTCATCTTCGTCGAAGGGGATTTCCGGTTCGATGACGTCCAGCACGCGGAGGGCCCGGTACCTGCCCGAACGTCCGGCTGCTGCAGTAAAGTGGAGTTTCTTGCCGACCATGATGTCGAGCGGCTCCGACACACGACGCTGGAGCGGAATGACATCGCCCACCTGAAGGGCAGACAGGTCGGGTAGGGGAAGGGTGGTCCGGCCGAGTTCAGCGCGGATATCCACCATGATTTTCTTGAGTGTCTCTTCGTACCGCTCGCGGACTTCGGAGCTGACCGGCGTCGTTGCGCTGGAGATCCACTGTTTCATGCCCGTGCGGCCGAGCATGCGCTCGAGCAGCATGTAGGGATAGCACAGGTTGATGTACGACGGCTGGTCGTAGATCATCACGGAGAAGCTGACGACGAGGGCCGGTTCGACGCCGGGGATGATCTGGACGAACTCGGCGTTCGACTCGAACGCGACCTCCTCAATCTCAATCTCGTGGACCTGGCCCCACGACTTCTGCATCGCCCCGAATGCGCGGTCCATCACTTTGCTCATGATGCGCCGCTCGATTTGCGAGACCTCGCGCGACTGCTTCAGGAACTCGCCCTGGCCGCCGAAGAGCTTCTCGATCATGAACACGACGAGGCGGGGATCCAGCTCGAAGACAAAATTCTGCCCCAGGTTGGAAACCTCAGCCACGTAAAGCGCCGACGGCGGCGCGCTCGACATCACATACTCGGAGTACAACACCTGATCGACTGCCGAGAGCGAAATGTCGACTATGGTGCGGAGCTGGGCCGAGAGGTAAACCGAAAGCTCGCGGGCGAACGTCTCGTGCACGTGGTTCAACACGCGCATCTGGTCCTGCGCGAAAAGACGGGGCCGCTTAAAGTTGTACGAGTTGACGCGGCGTTCGCTATCCGCCGCCATGATACTCTCAATCGTATCGAAATCGTACGCCTCTCCTGATTCGCCTAACTGGTTGCGAACCTGGAGGAGGATATCGATCTCGTCCTGATTGAGCGGCTTGGCCATGGGAAAATCCTGCAGGGGAAAGCGGGTGAACCTGTACGGTCTACCCATCAATCCAAATCCGTGCCATGCCGTACGCCGGCGCTACTGAAGCACGTACTGCGTGAAGTAAAGGTACTCGACGGCACCGCGTTGCAGGACCGAGTTGATGGCGGTAAGCAACTCGTCTTTGAGCGTTGAGCGGGATTCGAGCGCGGCGAGTTCTTCCACGCTATAGGAGCTGAGCACCTTCAGGATCGTGTCTCGAACCACGATCTCTTTCCGGCCGATCTCGGTCACCACATCGGTGCTGATGGTTTCCAGTCCGAGGTTGACCATGAGGAAACGCTTGCCGTCTGAGCCGCGCGGGTTGACGATGATATTCTCGAGGCTCGTGAAGTGGCCGTACTCACGAATCATCTCACCGTCCGACTCATCGCTGGCAAACCGCATTCGAACCTCAGCGGCTTTGAGGGCGATGGACGGATATTGCTGAAGCGCCAGGACGGCCCCTCCGACGGCGGGCAGAAGAATAACCGGTATCAGTACCATCCAGAAGCGGTGGTTCCCGGCCGGCTTTGGACCGGCCTGATCTACCGGCTCGTCTCCGCCCTGATCGGCATGTAAGGCGTCCTTTCGTTCTGCCATGGCTCCCAGCTAAAAAGTATCTCGACGCGGCGGTTGCGGGCGCGCCCGGTCAATGTCGCGTTGGTATCAACAGGATGAAACTCGCCATATCCGACGGATATGTAGCGATCCGGCGCAATATCGTCGGTGTTCTGAATCAGAAATCGAACGACAGACGCCGCTCGACTACTCGACAGCTCCCAGTTCGACGGGTACTGCGCCGTCTGAATCGGGCGGTCGTCGGTGTGGCCCTCCACAATGACGGACTCCACGTCCGAACCCAGAACTTCCTGGATCTTCCGCAGGACCGTCCGAGACGGATCGATCAGCACCGCTGAACCTGATTCGAACATGACTGAATCAGTGATGGTCACGTGTAGTCCTTTATCGGTCAGATCGATGCGAACTTTATCCTCGAGCCCCGCTTCCTGCAGGTATCTAAGCAGTTCTTCATACCGCTCGGCCTGATCGCGGGAGCGGAAGTCGGCGATAAGCTGGCGCTCTTGCGGCGGGATCACGGCGTCGTGGGTTAACACACTTGTGCGACCCTGAAAAAAGCTGAGCGCTTCCTGGAATTTGCGGATCTCCACCGTCGACATCGACACGATCAGCACGAAGAAGGTGAGCAGAAGCGTCACCATATCGCTGAACGTGGTCATCCAGAACGGAGCTCCCGGTGGTCCGTCGTCCTCGTCCCCATCAAAGTTCATTTCATCCATCACAATCTCCTCGTCATCATGCCGCGCGTGACAGCGACGGCTCGTCTACTGCACTCATCGACGCGCGGGGCGCATCTTTCAGGAAGACATTCAGTCGCTTCTCGATCATTGAGGGACTCTCGCCGCGTACGATGGCCATGACGCCGGTGCGCACCATCTCGCGCGCGTTCATGGTCTGGAGCGTCTGTGCCTTCATCTTCGCCGAAGTCGGCAGAAAGACAAGGTTAGCGAGAATGGCGCCGTAGAACGTCGTAATCAGCGCCACGGCCATGCCCCGGCCGATCTGGCTGGGGTCGGTGAGGTTCTGAAGCATCTGAATCAGACCGATCAGCGTTCCTACCATTCCAAAGGCCGGCGCATAGGTGCCGGCCTGCATGAAGAAGCGGGAGATGAAGTTGAGGTCGCGACCCTCGGCGCTCATCCGAGCCTTGAGCAGGTCATCGATCTCGCTTTCCTCGATGCCGTCGATGGCCATTTCGAGTCCGTACCGCATAAACTCGTCGTCGATCTCGCCGAGCCGGCGGTCGAGAGCCAGCAGTCCTTCTCGCCGCGCCAACCGTGCCGCGTCCGAAAACTCCTCCACATATCCCGCCAGATCAGGCGGGCGGAAGGCGAAGAAGCGTTTCACGGCTTCGGGTACGACGACGACCTCGCGCAGATCAAAGTTGACCAGCAGGGCCGCCACCGTGCCGCCCACAACGAGAATCGCCGAGGGTATATCGAAGAAGGTCTGCCATCCGTCGCCAAGAAAAATCACGACGAGAATGAGCAGAACCCCCGATATAAGGCCGATTGGTGTTGACTTCTCCATCAGATCGAATAGTCCGAGTCGTTCAGGCCAGTCCGCCCCTCACGCGGCATACTGCGATGTGAAGGGCGGAGACGGCTTGATTTCACTCAGTTCATTCTGGTCATGTAGACGTCGGGCGTCTCATCGTCGTGGTCGACATCTGAGATCCGGAACCGCTCGATGAGGCGGCCCATCTCGTGCGCCTGCTGACTCATGACGTCGGCCGTCCTGGCCAGCTCGGTTGTCGACTGCGATACTTCGTCCGAGACGTTGGAAATTGACTCGACGTTCTGTGCGATTTGGGTACTCGTGATCGATTGCTGTTCGCTGCCGGCGGCGATCTGATCGATCATCGACACCATCTCGGTGATCGAGGTCACGATATCGGCCAGCGACGTACCCGCCTCCGCTGCAATTCTCAGACCTTTTTCGACCTCCGTGTCGCCACGGCGCATCGAGTCGACAACATCATTCGTGTTGTGCTGGATGCGCGTGATCATGTCGGCGATCTCCTTGGTGGCGGAGGTCGTCCGTTCGGCCAGCTTGCGGACTTCATCCGCCACGACGGCAAAGCCACGGCCCTGGTCGCCGGCGCGTGCCGCTTCGATCGCGGCGTTGAGCGCAAGCAGGTTCGTCTGATCGGCGATGTCGCCAATTACGCGGATGATCTCACCGATTTGCGCACTCGAGTCGCCGAGGGCCGTCACCTTGTCGACCGACTCCTTCACGATC
>CBFGYX010000109.1:0-6207 GCA_965653075.1 uncultured bacterium | reverse complement strand
CGCGAAGGTGGCCGCACAGTCGGCGCCGGCGTTGTAGCAAAGATTCTTGATTGATGAACACTTGCCTCGAAGTACAGGCCGTCGGATACATCATTCGGCGGCCTGTCTACAGGCAGCAGGTTCATAGCTGATAGCAGATAATGGCCAGCCAGAAGATTCGTATTAAGCTGAAATCGTACGATCATCGTTTGATCGACAAGAGTGCGGAGAAGATCATCCGTACCGTCAAGTCGACAGGCGCGGTCGTAAGCGGCCCGATTCCGTTACCGACTAACAAGTCGATTTACACGGTCCTTCGGAGCCCGCACGTTGACAAGAAAAGCCGCGAGCAGTTCGAGACACGCTCTCATAAGCGGCTGATTGACATCCTGTCGACGAGCAGCAAAACGGTTGATGCCCTGATGAAGCTCGAGCTTCCAAGCGGTGTCGACGTCGAGATCAAAGTGTGAGGCGGTCCCGCAAAGACACTGCGGGCGCAGCGGATCGCTTAACTTAATCCGGTCGCGTTACTCGTCGACCACTAAGTAAGGATTACAATGAGCGGAATAATTGGCAAGAAAATAGGGATGACCAGCGTCTTCGACGATGCCGGTAACAACATCCCGTGTACGGTTCTTCTGGCCGGACCGAATGTGGTCACCCAGATTAAGGATGCCGACGGCCCTGATGGCTACGAAGCCGTTCAGGTTGCCTTTGAGGAGAAGAAGGAAAAGCGGGTATCCTCGGCTCTTAAGGGTCACTTCAAGGCTGCAGGTACATCGCCCAAGCGTATTATCCGCGAGTTTCGCGGCGACGTGCCTGAGGTCAGCCTCGGCGATGAGATCACCCTCGATCAGTTGTTCGCTGAAGGTGAGCGAGTCGACGTCGTCGGTACCTCGAAAGGTAAAGGGTACCAGGGTGTAGTCAGGCGCCACGGGTTTGGAGGTAGTAAGCGCTCGCACGGCCAGTCGGCCACAAAGCGTGCACCCGGTTCGATTAGCGGTGCCTCCGATCCATCCCGGGTTTTCAAAGGCAAGAAGATGGCGGGACAGATGGGGAATGAGCGCGTCAAGGTTAAAAACCTCCGCATCGCGCGTATCCTGGCCGATCAGAACTTGCTCCTCGTTCAGGGTGCCGTCCCGGGGCATAAGAACGGCTACGTTGAGATTCACAAGCAGAAGCAGCCCGCCTGAACGCGCCGGGTTTCGGAACGATATTGACCGTAGATAGACATGGAAGCCAAAGTATTCCAACTTGATGGAAGTGACGCAGGGCGCACGGTGCCGCTTAATGAAGCGGTGTTTGGTGTGGAGCCCAACGATCACGCCGTCTGGCTCGACGTTCGACGCATTCAGGCCGGCGCCCGCCAGGGAACGCACAAAGCAAAAGAGCGCAACGAAGTAGCAGGGAGCACGCGCAAGCTGTTCCGCCAGAAAGGTACCGGCATGGCGCGCGCCGGATCAGCCAAATCGCCGATTCGCCGCAGTGGTGGTACGATTTTCGGCCCGCGGCCGCGTACCTACGACCTGAAAGTTAACCGTAAGACACAGGTGTTGGCCCGCCGGTCCGCGCTGTCGCGCAAGGCCGAGCAAGGGCAGGTAAGCGTCATCGAGTCGTTTAAACTGGAGCGTGCGAGCACGCAGGCCGTTGCATCGCTTATCAAGGCGCTCGATTTGAAAGGTGCTCGTGTGCTGCTCCTGACGAACGGTCATAATCCCGAACTGTACCGTTCAGGCCGCAACGTCGAGAAGGTGCGGGTGAAGAACGCGTCTGAGGTTTCGACGCTCGATGTCATTCAGGCCTCCGTCGTTCTGATCGAAGAAGGTGCACTGGATGGACTTGTCGCGCAGTTATCCCCTTCGACCGCCGCAGCCTGATCGATATACGCCGTTTTTCTGGCGAAGGCCAAAACCGACTGAGCAATGAAACGAGATATACTGATCCGCCCGTTCGTCACGGAGAAGATGAGTCAGCAGATGGAAGCTGGTCATTACGCCTTTGTGGTGGATCGCAACGCGAATAAGGTTGAGATCCGGAAGGCAATCGAACAGCGCTATCCGGACGTACAGGTTAAAGAAGTCAGGACCATCGTCGTTCGCGGTAAGCGCAAGCGGCAAATGACGCGGCGCGGCGTGCTCGAAGGGCGCCGGGCATCGTACAAGAAGGCCGTTGTTACCCTCAAGGAGGGTAGTGAGCAGATCGACTTCTTCGAGAACATCTGATTTTCCCACCGGGCGCAAAGCCGTCGAGAGACGGCAGGTAAGCCCGAGACGATATAAGAGATGGCGATTAAAAAACTCAAACCGACGACTCCCGGCCAGCGGCAACGTTCGCAGGCCAACTTTGCGGAGATTACAAAGTCGGAGCCCGAAAAGAACCTGCTGGCGCCGGTGCGCCGTAAGGGCGGGCGAAACAACAATGGACGCATTACGGTGCGTCATCAGGGTGGTGGCCACAAGCGGCGCTACCGTATCATTGACTTCAAGCGAAACAAGCACGGCATTCCCGCCCGGGTTGCTGCAATCGAGTACGATCCAAACCGGACGGCGCGGATCGCGCTGCTTGTCTATGCCGACGGCGAAAAGCGATACATCATCGCGCCGAACGAGCTTAAGGTCGGCGGTAAGGTCGTCAGCGGACCTGATGCTCCGCCGGAGCCGGGCAACTGTTTGCCGCTTGGACGCATCCCGGTCGGCTCCTTCGTTCACGCCATCGAGATGAAGCCTGGTAAGGGCGCTCAGCTGGCCCGTTCTGCAGGAACGTACGCACAGCTTACCGCGCGCGAAGGCAAGTACGTCACCTTGAAGCTTCCTTCGAGTGAGACGCGCTTGGTACCGGCAAACTGCATGGCAACGATCGGAACGACCAGCAATCCCGAGCACATGAACATCGAGCTCGGAAAAGCCGGCAGAAGCCGCTGGCTCGGCATTCGTCCGAAGACGCGTGGTGTGGCGATGAACCCGGTGGATCACCCGATGGGTGGTGGCGAGGGCAAGGCCTCTGGTGGCCATCCCCGCTCACCAAGTGGTGTGCCGGCGAAAGGATACCGCACTCGCAAGAAGAACAAACAGTCTAACAAGTACATCATTCGTCGGCGCGGCAAGTAAGGTTCGGTTTTGTGCGTGATACCGACATGGGTATTGCCGTGCAGAGCCGCCGGCCAGAAGCAACAGAAATATGGCACGTTCACTGAAGAAAGGGCCCTACGTCTACTACAAGCTGCAGCGTAAGGTTGACCAGCTTAACGAGTCTGGCAAGAAGAAGGTGGTCAAGACGTGGAGCCGTGATTCACTGATCACGCCCGACTTCGTTGGCCACACGTTCGCGGTGCATAACGGAAAGCAGTTCATTCCGGTATACATCACGGAAAACATGGTCGGACACAAGCTGGGCGAATTCGCACCGACGCGTACGTTTCGCGGGCACGCCGGGCAGAAAGTCGACCGACGCGGCAAACGTTGATCGAACGGACAAGCATGAGAAGATCGGTCATCACTTCCACCGAGCCACGATCTTCGACGTCAATTTGAGATAAGCAATGGAAGCAAGAGCGGTTCGTAAACACATCAGGAGTTCGCCTCGGAAGATGCGAACGGTGGTCAACGCACTGCGCGGTAAGCGCGTCGGTGATGCGCTGAGTGCACTGCACTTTCTGCCGCAGAAGGCCACGCGTCCTATCGAGATCACTATCCAGAGCGCTGTCTACAACCTGCTGGATAAGTTCAAGGACGAGCGGATCGACGAGAACGAGCTGATCGTGCGCGAAATCCGCGTGGACGACGGGCCTCGCTTCAAGCGATTCCAGGCGGGACCACGTGGGCGCGCTCGGCCGATCATTAAACGATCGAGCCACCTCACCGTGGTGGTTGCCTCGCCGAATGAAGTCGAGAATTAGAGTAGTCATCAGAGCCGTTATCGCCGATTCGCGCATATAGCCATAACCGGCGAGCGAGAAGGCACAAGGGACCAACAACTGTTATGGGTCAGAAAACACATCCGATCGGGTTACGACTCGGCATCATTCGCGGCTGGGATTCGAACTGGTATGCGGAGAAGGATCTACCGGAGAAACTGGTAGAAGATGAAGAGATCCGGCGTTATCTGTCTGCGCGCCTGCGCCGGGCGGGTCTTAGCCGTGTCGTCATCGAGCGTACGCCGAAGCGAGTCATCCTCACACTGCACACGAGCCGCCCCGGCGTCGTGATCGGTCGCGGAGGCGCGGAGGTCGAGAAGCTGCGCGAGGAGCTGAAGAAGCTGACGAATAAGGACATCCAGATCAACATCTCCGAGATCAAGCGTCCGGAACTGGATGCTTCGTTGGTTGCGCAGAATGTCGCTCAGCAGCTCGAAGGCCGTGTGTCGTTCCGTCGCGCGATGAAGCAGACGATTACGGCGGCCATGCGCATGGGCGCTGAGGGCATTCGCATCAAAGTTGCCGGCCGTCTGGGTGGCGCTGAGATGGGCCGCGTCGAGCAATATCTCGAAGGACGTGTGCCGCTGCATACGATCCGTGCCGACATTGACTATGCCGAGGCTACGGCCTTTACGATTTACGGTACGCTCGGTGTTAAGGTCTGGATTTACCGCGGGGAGATCCTCGGCCGTCCCGACCTGAGTCCGAATGTCCAGGCGCAGCGTCAGCAGCAGCAACAGCAGCCCCAGCAGCCTCCGGCACGCCGCCGTCGTAACAGAGGCGGTCGCGCAGGCGGTGGCCGCTCGCAAGGTGGCCAGCAGAATACCTGACCACGGATCCGTAGATGACGCGGGCATCGCTCGCATCATATAGAATAGTAGAGAGGTGATTCTATGTTAATGCCAAAGCGTACCAAGTACCGCCGGATGCAAAAGGGCCGCATCAAGGGCGTAGCCCAGCGCGGTACGCAAATCAGCTTTGGTGACTTCGGCATTAAGACGCTTGAGCCGGGGCGGATCACAAGTCGTCAGATTGAGGCGGCTCGTATCGCGATGACCCGTAACATGAAGCGTACCGGTAAGGTGTGGATACGCATTTTTCCGGATAAGCCGATCACCAAGAAGCCGGCTGAAACCCGAATGGGTAAAGGTAAGGGTTCGCCCGAGTACTGGGTGGCGGTTGTCCGTCCCGGGCGGATGCTCTTCGAAGTAGGCGGAGGGGTAACGCAGGAACTCGCCCGCGAGTCACTGCGCCTGGCGCAGCACAAGCTGCCCGTAAAGACGAAGTTTGTGACCCGGCCGGACTTCAAACCGACGGAAGTCAAGACGAAGCGATGAACGCGCCTTTCGAGGCCACACAGCCGTAACTCGTTATGAAAGCCAAAGAAATACATGATCTCAATGTCGATGAGATCAAGACGCGCATCGCAGAGGAGAAAGAGCAGCTTCAGCAGCTCTCATTCCAGCATGCTATCGCACAGCTTCAGAACCCTATGGTTCTGCGCGATAAGCGGCGTCTCATCGCCCGGTTGAGCACGATTCTCAAACAGAAAGAACAGGCGGTCGACGCCTAAGCACATTTTCAGGTAGTTGGTGAGGCGGCGCTTTGGCGTCTGTAAACGGACTACGGCTCACCAAGCCCAGAGTGAAACATGGAACAGATTACACGTAGCGCTCGCAAGGAGCGCGTCGGCGTCGTCACGAGCGACAAGATGCAGAAGACCATTACGGTTGCCATCCGCCGGCAAATCAAGCACCCGATTTACGGCAAGTTTATTAAGCGGACGTCTAAGCTCCAGGCTCATGACGAGAACAACGACGCCGGCGTCGGTGATACGGTTCGCGTAATGGAGACCCGCCCGCTCAGCAAGACGAAGCGCTGGCGCCTGGTCGAGATTATAGAGCGCGCTAAGTAATGGTTTCGGGTTTCTACCTGAAGCATCGGACGGAACTCGGAATACATCATCTGGAGATAGAGCGATGATTCAACAGGAATCGCGACTCGCAGTCGCGGATAACAGCGGCGCAAAGGAAGTTCTCTGTATCCGTGTACTCGGTGGCAGTGGACGCCGCTACGCCCGCATCGGAGATAAGATTGTCGTATCGGTTAAGTCGGCAATTCCCGGTGGAAGCGTAAAGAAGGGGGACGTATCGACCGCTGTCGTAGTACGTACTCGGAAAGAGTACCGGCGTAAGGACGGATCGTATATCCGCTTTGATGAGAATGCGGCCGTGCTGCTCAATCAGAATGACGAGAACAACGACGCCGGCGTCGGTGATACGGTTCGCGTAATGGAGACCCCCCCGCTCAGCAAG
>CBFGYX010000108.1:0-6249 GCA_965653075.1 uncultured bacterium | reverse complement strand
TCGTCGGACGCCCCCACATCAAGTATGGGGCAGGCTTGATCTGCAAAATATTTCTTCCGCCTGTACGGCATGTTTATTTCAACAGGTTGTTAGAACGTCAGTACGGCTGAGATCATTTGATCTCCGGGCTCAGGCACCTCGATCTCAAAACCTCGTGAGGTCAGTAACTTCCGCATCCCGCGATTCTCGATGAGCATTTCAGCCACGAGCCGGCCGATGTCTTCATCCCGCGCAATGCGTATTAAGCGATCCAAAAGTTCGCCACCAAGCCCCAGCCGCTGATCGCGGTCACGGATGATGAAGGCGATCTCGGCCGTATTGCTGCCGTAAAGTTTGGTCATCCGCGCAACGGCCAGTATCTCGGGCCGACCGTGCGCGTGGTGCACGGCCACGAGCGCAATCTCCCGATCGTAATCGTTGAAGCAGATCCGTGCGAGCCGGTCGTGAGTAATGCGATATCGTAGCTGTAGCGCGCCTGCGTATCGCATATAGACGCTTTGATCCGAAAGCTGCTGATGGAAGTCGGTCATCAGCGGTTCATCTTCGGGGCGGATCGGTCGTATAGTGATGCTTCGTCCGTCTCGCAACGTCCAGGGGCCCACGTACTGCTGTGGATAAGGGCGGATGACCGGCGACGGGAGGTCAGCCTCGTGGCGATCAGATGGATGCAATATGACGGAGGCATCGAGCACGCTGACGCCGTTGGGACCAACGTGTATTGGATTTATATCGATCTCTTTGATGCGGGGGATGTCGATCACCAACCGGCCGAGCCTGACCATGAGCCGTTCAAGTTCAATCATACCTCGTTCCCACCCTCGGCTCTGGATGGCGCTTCCTATGCGTGTTCGTTCGATTGCACGCCGTCCGAGCGTTGTCGTCAGCGGCGGCAGGGCGAGCGCCCGATCGCGGTGCACTTCAACAAATCGCCCGCCCGTCCCTACGGCGAGTACCGGCCCGAACGATTCGTCAGTAGAGCTACCGATGAGCATTTCGACGCCGTCACCCCGAATCATCGGTTCGACAATCACTCCATCGAATGCGTGCGCCCCCACCCCGCTAATCACTCGTTCCCGAATACGATTGAAGGCATGCCGGACGGCATCAGCTGAACCGAGGTTAAGCTCGACGCCGCCAACGTCACTCTTGTGGATGACGTGCTGCGAATCAAGCTTCAATACTACCGGGTATCCGATGGCATCTGCCTCTGAGGCTGCCTCCTCGGCAGAGGTCACCCGCCGCACTTCGAGTGCGTCTATGCCGTACGCTCTGAGAATCCGGCGCGACTCATACTCCGACATCACCGTTCGGCCTTCGCGCGCGACGGCGTCAATATCCGCCCTCGCCTGTTCAGCCGCGTTAAAATCTAGGTCGTCCGCGGGCATAGGGGTCTCATACAGCGCGCGCAGGTTGTGGCTATACCGCCACATATAATTGAATACACGCGCGGCCGTATCAGGAAAATCGAACGTGGGAATTCCAGCGTCGTTGAGCACGCGCCTGGCGGGCTCCGACTCCATCCCTCCCATCCAGCAGGCGAGCACAGGCCGGCGCCACTTCTTGGTCAGCTCAGCCACACGTTCGGCAATAGGAAGCGCCGTACCGGGCATCTGCGGAGAGAAAATGATCAGCGTGCCGTCCGATTCGGCAAGCTGGGATGTCGCCTGTAAAACTCGCTCATATCGGTCGGGCGATGCGTTTCCGATGATGTCGATCGGATTGCCGCGGCTCCAGTGCCGTGGGAGCATCTCCGCAAGCTCCTCCACCAGTTCGTTGGGTAGTGGCGCGAGCCTGCCGCCGCCGCTAATGAGCGCATCAGCAGCGAGCACGCCCGGACCACCGGCATTGGTGATGACCGTCAGACGGCGACCGCGCGGACGAGGTTGTTTGGCGAGAACTTCAGCGGCGTAGAACAGGTCGGCCACGCCGTCCACTCGAAGCACCCCGACGCGCCGGAAAGCGGCTTCGACGACATCATCCGCGGCAATGAGTGCACCGGTATGCGATCTTGCAGCCGTGGCGCCTCCCTCCGTCCGACCTCCTTTCAGTACGATAATCGGCTTTTGCAGCGCTACCTCGCGCGCGGCGGAAAGGAAGTTACGGACGGACGAGATCGACTCCACATAAAGGAGAATGCTCGAGGTCTCCGGGTCGTTACCGAGGTGATTGATGAGCTCGCCCCAGCCGACGTCGGTCATCGAGCCCGCGGAGACGACCGAAGAAAAGCCCACGTTGCCGCCTCGGCTCCAGTCTAGTATCGACGCCAGCAGCGCGCCACTTTGCGATATCAGTGCGACATTGCCTGGGCGAGCTTCAGCAGGAATGAACGAGGCGTTCAGCCCGATCGAGGGCCGAATCACACCGAGCGAATTTGGGCCAAGGAATCGCATTCCTCCCGCCGCTCGCTTGACCTCCTCTTCTAAGCGCCGCCCTGCCGTCCCTGTCTCTCTGAATCCGGCCGACACAATGACGGCCGCCTGGACACCGGCACGTGAGCAATCCGCCACAACGCCCGCCACGTCGCCGGCGGGGACGACAATCATCGCGAGATCGATCTTGTGATCTACCGCGGTAATGTCCGGATATGCCCGATGCCCGAATACCTTCTTCCGACTGAGGCTAATCGGGAATACCTCGCCCTGGTACGGGCTGTCGAGCAGGTTCCGCACAAGTGCGGCTCCCACACTCCCCACGCGATCGGTTGCACCGATCACCGCGATCGATTGGGGATTGAAAACGGCGTCGAGCCGACGCCTGGCGCCTGCTGACGGATCGTATGTTGATTGGTCGGCCAAGGCGCGTGGAACAAAGGCTGATGCAGAAACACAGCGGACGGCGCTCGCGGACACCGGCTACGTTCTTCAAGATCGAGCTTCGGAATGAGGAACGCGAATGCTCCGGTGCCGCTCTTGGACGCACCGGAGACTCGCCTTTCAAAACTGCCCGATCCACTACGAGACTTACAGCGCCTTCACTTCCTGAATAAGCTTCTGGACCGACTCGCGAGCGTCGCCGAAGAGCATCCGAGTATTGTCTTTGTAAAACAGCTCGTTCTCGATGCCCGAATACCCGGGCCGCATGCTTCGCTTTAGCACGATCGTCGTCTGAGACTGATCAACGTTCAGAATCGGCATGCCGTAGATCGGACTGCTTTTGTCCGTTCGAGCTGCCGGGTTGACGACGTCGTTCGCGCCGATGACGAGCGAGACATCCGTCATACTAAACTCATTGTTGATGTCGTCCATCTCGTACAGATGCTCATAGGCAACGTTGGCCTCAGCCAGCAGCACGTTCATATGACCCGGCATCCGGCCGGCTACGGGGTGGATCGCGTACTTGACCGTGACGCCCTTGTCGGCCAATACGTCGGCCAGCTCACGAACCTGATGCTGTGCCTGAGCGACAGCCATCCCATATCCCGGCACGATGACAACTTGGCGAGCATAAGACATCAATATGGCCACGTCGTCGGCGGTTGTTTCCGTGACAGACTGTCCATCGGCGAGGGATGCCCCGGCACCATCTCCGGAAGAATCGCCGCCGAATCCACCGAGCAGCACGTTCAACAGCGACCGGTTCATCGCCTCACACATGATCATGGTGAGGATGAGACCTGCAGCACCCACCAACGCTCCGCTGACGATCAGAGCGGTGTTACTGAGGACGAAGCCGGCTGCTGCGGCGGCGAGCCCCGAGTAGCTGTTGAGCAGCGATACAACCACGGGCATGTCTGCGCCGCCGATCGGAATGACCAGGAGAATGCCCAGTGCGAAAGCCAACACACACAGCGCGACAGTTCCCCCGATCACCGCATCCGGCTCGCCGGGGAAGGCGCCCGTTCCTACGATCAGAATGACGCCCGAGGCAATCGCTGCAATGGCAAGCAACGCCGATAAGACGCGCATTCCAGGAAACGAAATGGGATTGCCTGAAATGATGCCACCCAGTTTGCCGTACGCGACAAAGCTACCCGAGAACGTGATCATTCCCACCAGAACGGAAATGAAAACGGTGAAGGCCGTGACGGCCGATAGCGGTGACAACGCGGCCGCCGAGGTAGTTTGAGCGACGGTAACAACCACCGACGCCTCCGGGGTAACCAGGTAGCGCATGACTTCGGCGGCTGCAACGAAGGCAGAGGCAAGGCCGCCAAAGCCGTTAAGCACCGCAACCAGCTCGGGCATCGAGGTCATCTTGATGCGCGTTGCGAGGAGCGCACCGATGATCGAGCCGATCGCGATACCGAGCACCAACTCAATCGGCGTAATGATGCGATGCAGGAAAAGCGTTGCGACGACGGCGATGAACATTCCGACGGCAGAAATACGGTTTCCCGTACGCGCTGTGGCGGGCGATTGAAGTCGCTTCAGGCCAACGATGAAGAGAACCGCCGCGACGAGGTAGGCGAGGTTGATTATTGTTTCAGTCATGGCAGATGGAGGTCGCGGGTCAGTTGGATGTTGCGGCAGACGTCGTAGTCGGCGGTGGCGCTGCTTCCGCAGCTGCCGGCCGTGTCTCCTTCTTCTTGAACATCTGCAACATCCGATCGGTGACCATAAACCCACCCACAACGTTGATCGTGGCAACGATCAACGCGATAAATCCGAGCCATTTTGCCCACGTACCGCCCACCATGCCGGCAACTACAATCGCGCCGACCATAGTGATACCGCTGATCGCGTTCGACCCCGACATCAGGGGCGTGTGGAGAGTTTGCGGGACTTTACTGATGACTTCGAAGCCGATAAACGCCGCCAGTACGAATATTATCAGGTTTTCGAGCATGAGGAAGGAGGCTTCAGGGTGAGAAAAGGGTTGGAGAGAAAAGCGAGGTGTTTGGGACCGGCGCCTCAATGGCGACTTATCCTTCGACCAGCGATTTGACGCGTTCGTTGACGACCTCACCGGCACGCGTTACGCACGCACTCCGCAGGATGTCGTCGTCGAAATCGGGAGAGAAAGCACCATCCGCCGTGAACTCGGCAATCATGGCGTGGATCGTCCGGGCGTACATCGCGCTTGCATGCACGGGCATCAAGGCAGGTAAATTCGTCGGACCGGCTATAAAGACATCGTGTTGTTCTACCACGGTGTCCGACTGTGTTAGCTCGCAGTTGCCACCGTTTGCTGCAGCAAGGTCAACGATGACGGAGCCACTGGCCATCTGCCGCACCGCCTCCTCCGTGACCAGGACCGGCGCTTTGCGGCCGGGAATGAGCGCCGTCGAAATCACCACATCTGATTTGGCGATGTGGGGCACAAGCAGCTCAGTCTGCCGTCGTGCTTTTTCTTCGGCGAGCGCCTTGGCGTAGCCGCCGGAGTCCTGCGCATCTTGCGTCTCGAGCTCCAGTTCGACGAATTGAGCGCCCAGACTCTGCACTTCTTCGCGCACGGCAACGCGAACGTCGTATGCCGACACACGGGCACCGAGCCTGCGGGCAGTTGCGATGGCCTGCAGTCCGGCAACTCCTGCACCCAGCACCAGCACCGATGCCGGACGCACCGTCCCGGCGGCCGTGGTCAACAGCGGGAAGAACTTGGGCAGCATCGTAGCCGCATCAAGCACGGCACGGTAGCCGGCGATGGAACTCATCGCCGAAAGTGCGTCCATCTTTTGGGCACGCGAGATCCGCGGGACGAGCTCCATGCTGACGGCGACGACGCCTCGAGCCGCAAGTCTCGCAACACCCTGGGGATCGTCCAGCGGCGCAAGAAACGAGATCAGATGGCCGCCTTGTTTAAAGAGTACGGCTTCTTCTGCGGACGGAGGCGCCACCTTAACCACGAGGTCGGCCGCAAAGGCCTCTGCCTTGGTTACGACCGTCGCGCCGGCCTCTTCGTATTCAGCATCTGTGATGCGAGAGGATTTACCTGCATCCTTTTCGACCAGTACTTCAAGTCCAAGCTTCTGGTAGCGTCCAACGGTTTCTGGCGTAGCGGCAACACGAGTCTCGCCGGCAGCGGTCTCTTTAGGAACGCCAACGGATTTTAACATGCGAATTTGCGAGGGATGGTGGTCGGTTGCTGCCCGCGATTGGCGCACTAAGGGCAGAAGCGGAAGATTTGTCGGCCCTGCGCACAGTTTGGCGTAGGCATCCCATAGCCACGGGATTGCCTACGGAACCGCGACCGACGCGGACCTTTCGGTACGAACGGTTAGCCGTGTTTTCGCTCGAACTCGTCCATGAAGGCGATGAGCGCATCAACAGACGCAGGCGCGCAGGCGTTGTAGATCGACGCGCGGATGCC
>CBFGYX010000107.1:0-6270 GCA_965653075.1 uncultured bacterium | reverse complement strand
AGAAGTGATTTTGTAGGAAGTAGCTTCATCGGGAATGAGTTGAGTTCTGAGTAGCCAATATCGGAAGCTCGGCGCGGGTTCGGCGAGAGATGGTGATTGTCTGATTCCAAACGCCGTGCCCGCCCTGCACGAAACTGAAAACGGCGTCGGAATGCAGCAGGGAGGGCTTTGATCACCGGATAACACGGCTCGCCGGACTTGAGCAGTGTATTAAATTAAGGACGATACCAGGGCGATGCATTCGGGGATCGCTCATGATCAATCACGGGAGTATGGGATATGGAAGGCCGATGAGCGGTGGAGTTGACTACCGGGTTGACAGTCGAGACGCGAATCCCGCAATGATGTTGACAAACTCCTCCGGCTGATCTTTCATCGGCGCGTGGCCGGCATCCCGAATCACCCGAATCGTCGCAGACGGTATATGCCGCCGGACCGATCGCGGCGCGTTGCGCGGTAAAATGCGGTCATTCCCACCCCAGATGACAAGCGTGGGAATCGTTAGCTCGGCCAGCTTCGACCGGATGCCCGTCCTGCGAAGATCGAGCGACCCATGAGACGTACGCAAGCGTCTGCTTTGACGACGACTGACGTCGGAGTTGAAGATCGCTCCGAGGGGCGTGCGCGGCAGCACGTGCTGAAAAACGACATCGTTGTCGATCAGTCGATGGAAGAGCGGCAGCGAGCCGAGCAGCGGGATGAGGTTCTCGCGCCGCGTAAATCCCCCGCTGTTCACCAGAACGAGCCCTGAAAACCGATCTTCAAACGTGACGGCCGCGGCTGCGGCAACTTTACCGCCCATCGAATGGCCGTGGACGAGGGGACGCTCGCGAAGGTCAATGGCGTCGCAGAAGTCGCGCAGCAGCTCAGCGTATTGATCCAGCGCGTAGCGAATATCCGGCGCGTCTGAACCGCCGAAGCCCAGCAGGTCGATCGCGACCAGCCGAACCCCCGCGCGGCGTGCCGGCTCGAGGATGTGCCGGTACGTGCGGTATCCGTCGGTGCCAAAGCCGTGGATCGCAAGGACAGGCGGCGTTCGCGCGTCATCGACATGCGATACATGGTAGGCGAGACGGTAGCCGCCGAGTTCGATCTCGCGCCGTTCGAACTTGTGGATTTCAGTTGCTGAATACGGCACTGATGAACTCGTCCGGGTCGTCGAGGCAGTCGAGCAGGACGTCGGGCTCGTGTTGATACAGGTAGTCGCGGTCGAACCGCCCGGTGCATACCGCGACGGAGAAGGCGCCTACGCCACGTCCGCAGCCGATGTCGTGCTCGGTGTCTCCGATGATGACGACGTCGCTCCCGTCGAACGCTTGTCCGGTGTGCTCGCGCGCACGTGCCATGGCGATCGGAGGCAACTGATAGCGGTCCTCGTGGTCGCTGCCGAAGGCGCCGAAAGGGAAGTAATGATCCAGGCCGACCGCTTTAAGCTTCAGGTAAGCGAGCGGCTCGAGATTGCCGGTGAGGAGCGAGAGTTGAACGTCGTCCCGCAGCGCGAGCTCTTCGATCAGCTCCTTTACACCACCGAGCAATTCGGTCGCTTCCGGACGTATGGACTCCCGCATCAGCTCGGTGTAGGCTTCGAGCCCTTCCTCCACAAGCCCATTCAGCGAGGAGCCGTTGAAGCCACTCGCCGCGAGCACTTCGCGGATGATCTGTGGATCGGTCTTTCCTGAAAACGAGATGCCGGAGGTGTCAATCCGGCGGCCTGACAATTCCGAAAGCGACGCCTCAACGGCCCGGCGGCCAATGCCGTGCGTGAGGAGAATCGTACCGTCGATGTCAAACAGAAGAAGTTTCATGAACAACGAGAGTGAACTGAAAACCAACCACCAAAAACCAAAAAACCAACAACCCTCACTCATTCCATCCTGAACGGACTATCGGCGAGGCTCTCGTGCCGGATCTCGTCAACCGGATGCTGACGTCCGTGGCCGGCGTAGAGTTTGTCGGGGCAGTTGATGATGAGCGCGTCGGTGTTGCCGATGTTGCGGTAGCCGTGGACCACGCCCGGCGGCACAATGACGCGCGCCGGTTCATCCTCGCCCAGCTCACGCACCAGATGATTTCCGTGCGTCGGCGAGTCCCGGCGGTTATCCCACAGGTACAATCGATACTGCCCGTGGAAGAAGACGAAAATGTCGGTTTGTTCGCGGTGCTCGTGCGGGCCACGCGTGATGCCAGGCTTCGTCGATGAGATGTACGCCATCGCGGGGAGCAATTCCGCCGGTAAGTCGTCTTCGCGGAAGAGCTCTGTCAGCCAGCCGCGCTCGTCGTTGAAGCGACTGAGGGGCTCGATGATACAGCCGTCGATGGGCTGATCCGGCAAGGATGTCGGTTGCGGATTATCCATCGTTTTGTCCGTTGTCATTCGCCCGACCCCAACTCCTGATACACGAGGTCGCGGGCGAGGTCATTGGCTTCGTGCCATCCTTCGATCGTTCCCGCGTCGCCCCACCATCCGTCGATCCGGCCGTGCGTCATGGCACCACGCTCGATATAGGCGTTGCTCACATCACTTACCTCATACTCGCCGCGCCGGCTTGGCTGAAGCTGGTCGATGATATCGTAAACGCCCGAATCGTAGAAGTACACGCCCACCACGGCGTACTCGCTCGGCGGATCCGAGGGCTTCTCGATGATCTCGAGGATGCGATCGCCGTCGAGTCTCGGCACACCGTAGCGCTCGGGGTCGGGCACCTGCTTCAGCAGTACGCGCGCCCCCGACTCCTCTTCAGCGATCTGACGCCTGTAAGCCTCGGCATCCGCCGCGATGTCATCGGCGAAGACGTTGTCGCCGAGGATGACCACGAACGGATCCGACCCCGTGAACGTGCGGCAGAGGCCGATGGCCTGCGCGATTCCGCCCGGCTCATCCTGCACACGGTAGGTCAGGTCGAGGCCGAATCGGTCGCCGCTGCCGAGCAGGTTGACGACATCCCCCATATGCTCGGGACTCGTCACGACGGCTACTTCCGTCACGCCGGCGCGCTTCATCCGCATCAGCGGGTGGTAAATCATCGGATACCGTCCGACGGGAAGCAGGTGCTTGTTCGTGACGCGAGTGAGTGGGAAGAGCCGGCTGCCGGTACCACCGGCGAGGATGATGCCTTTCAGATTCACGGTTGTGGGAGGGAGGTGAGTTGGTTACTTGAAGAGCGAGGTGTGCCGCGGGCCGCAGAGCGAGGCGTGCACAATGATTCACTGGCACAATGATTCACTGGCTCAATGATTCAATGGGCCGTTAATGTTGCTGATACTGCTGCGAATAATAATCGCGATAAGAATCATCCATCACCCGTCGCAGCCAGCTTTCGTTAGCGAGATACCATCGAACGGTCTCGCGAAGCCCCGACTTGAGTTCATGGCGCGGCTCCCATCCCAACTCTTTCTTCGTCAGGCTGAAGTCGATCGCATAGCGGTAGTCATGACCGGGCCGGTCGGTGACGAAGCGGATCAGCGAGCGAGACGTGCCTTCCGGGCGCCCGAGCTCGTCATCCACAAGATCCGCAATGCGTTTGACGAGGTCGATATTACGAACCTCCGCATTGCCGCCGATCAGGTACGTTCGGCCGACACGGCCGCGGGTAAGGGCGAGTTCAACGGCCTCACAATGATCGCCCACATAGAGCCAGTCTCTCACGTTCAGACCCTGTCCATACACCGGGATGTCCTTCTCATCACGAGCATTGGCGATCACCAGCGGGATCAGCTTTTCGGGGAATTGAAACGGACCGTAGTTGTTCGAGCAATTGGTGATGATGACCGGCAGCCCAAACGTGTGCTCGTATGCCCGCGCGAGATGGTCACTCGCCGCTTTAGATGCCGAGTAGGGCGATTTCGGATCGTAACGCGTGGTCTCTTCGAATAGCCCTTCATCGCCGAGGCTGCCGAAGACTTCATCGGTCGACACGTGCACAAAGCGCCGCGAGGTGTCGTCGCCCCAGGCTTCGCGGGCGGCCTCAAGCAACGTGGCCGTACCGAGCACATTGCTCTCGACAAACTGGATGGGCGCCATGATCGACCGGTCGACGTGGCTGTCGGCGGCGAAATGCACGACCGACGATATGTCGTGCTCCCGGAAAAGCGACCGAACGAGATCGGCATCGCGGATATCTCCGTGCACGAAACGGTAGTTCGGCGCGTCTTCCACATCCACAAGATTCATCAGGTTGCCGGCATACGTCAGCGCGTCGAGATTGATGAACCGGACGTCCGGGTGCGCGGGTACCATCCGCAGCAGGAAGTTCGAGCCGATGAATCCGGCTCCACCCGTCACGAGGACGCACCGAAGCCGGTGGGGAGACGATGTGTCGGGCTGCTTTGTCATGTTGATGGGATGGACGGAGCGTGGCGTCCTCTGAGACAGAATCGAAGCGCGGAACCTAAATTTGGCATCGCTCTAACAGACCAGCGAACTCCAATCCAATGATCGGCTGACGGCGCGCCGCGCCCGCCGACGTACGGTCTATCGACGCCGCATCGCATATGAGCAGGCACGTGACCGGTTCCAAAGGTACCATCCCCACCTCATGTCCTCTTCTACCACACCGACCGCCGAGACGACAAAGCGACTCTATCTGATAGACGCGATGGCGCTCGCGTATCGATCCCATTTCATCTTCATCAGCCGGCCGCTCATTAACTCCAAAGGCGTCAATACCTCTGCCTCGTACGGATTCACAACGGCGCTTCTGAAGCTGATCGAGGATCATGGGATGGAGCACATGGCGGTCGTGTTCGACTCGCTCGACGGCGAGGGCACGTTTCGCGATGATATGTACGACGCATACAAGGCGAATCGCGATCCGATGCCGGAGGATCTGCGCGACAACATTCCGACGATTAAACGCATCGTCGAGGCGCTCGATATCCCCGTGATCGAGCGTTCCGGCGTCGAAGCCGACGACGTCATCGGCACGCTGGCCACATGCGCCGAGGCCGACGGCGCCGAAGTGGTGATCGTCTCGCCGGATAAGGACTTCCAGCAGCTCATCAGCGATCGCGTCTCGATCTTCCGTCCGGCGCATCGCGGCGAGGAGTTCGATCCCATCACACTCGAACGTTTCCGAGAGAAGTTCGGTCTCGAGCCGCCGCAGTTCATCGATGTGCTCGCGCTCATGGGTGATGCGAGCGACAACGTGCCGGGCGTGCCGGGCATCGGTGAGAAGACGGCGATGAAACTGATCCAGGAATATGGTTCGGTGGAGACACTGCTCGAGCACGCCGACGACATCAAGGGCAAGCGGGCGCGCGAGGGATTACAGAACTATCGCGACGACGCCATCCTTTCAAAGCGGCTCGTGACGATCAAAAAGGATTGCGACGTCGACCTCGACTGGCACATCCTCAAGCGGACTCAGCCCAGACTCGACGTGCTGGAGACGCTCTTCGAAGAGCTGGAATTCAGGACGCTGCTCGACCGCGTCCGCCGGCCCGACGAGCAGATCAAGCTTCGCCAGGTCTCGGCCGATGGCGCGACGGCGCCTGCGGATGCCTCGCCGGAAGAGTTTTACGACGCCGAGGGGGTGGATTACCATATCGTGCGGAATCGGGAGGAGCTGGAGCGGGTGGCGGCGACGCTGTGCAAACACGAGCGCCTGGCTTTCGACACCGAGACGACGGGTACCGACGCGATGTGGGCATCGCTCGTCGGCGTTTCGTTCTCGTGGGAGAAGGGGCAGGCGTGTTACGTGCCTACGCCGCTGCCGGACGGCACGCCGACGAAGACCGTCCTCGAGATGCTGAGGCCGTGCCTGGAGAGCGACGTGCCGAAGATCGGCCAGAATCTGAAATACGACCTGATGGTGATGGCTCGGCACGGCGTGAACGTACGCGGGCCGCTTTTCGACACGATGGTCGCGCACTACCTGATCGCACCCGAGGAGCCGCACGGCCTCGATGCACTCGCCAAGAAGTACCTCAACTACCGGATGGTGCCGATCACTGACCTGATTGGCAGCGGTCGCAACCAGATCTCCATGCGGGATGTGCCGGTTGACTCGTGTGGTCCTTACGCGTGCGAGGACTCGGACATCGCGCTTCGGCTAGCCGATCTCTTCGCGCCGGTGCTCGAAGAACACGGCCTCGACCGCATCGCCAATGAAGTCGACTTCCCACTGATTCCGGTCTTGATGCAGATGGAGCTCACGGGCATCAGCATCGACCCCGTACTCCTGGACGAGATCTCGGCGACGATGGAGGCCGACCTGAAGGAGCTGGAACTGCAGATTTTCGAAGCCGCCGGCGAGGAATTCAACATCGGAT
>CBFGYX010000106.1:0-6279 GCA_965653075.1 uncultured bacterium | reverse complement strand
GTGAGCCCTGTGCCGTGAGCCCTGTGCCGTGAGCCCTGTGCCGTGAGCCCTGTGCGGTGAGCCCGGTGCGGTGAGCCGTGTGCGACGAGCGGTGTGCCGGGTGCGGTGAGCCGGGTGCGGTGAGCCGGGTGCGATGAGCCGTGAGCGATGAGCCGTGAGCGATGAGCGGTGAGCCGTGTGCGGTGAGCTATCAGCTATAAGTCATCAATTTGCAGACGACGGTTGGCAGCCGTCCATCGTCAATCGACAATCGTCCTACCTCCGCGACCAATAACCAAAAACCAAAAACCAACACCCAACAACCAAAAAAGGGGCGATGGAATTAATCCACCGCCCCTTTTCGCCTGAACCGATGTCTTCCGGCTTTACCGGACGACCATCATCGTTTTGCTGTCGGTCTTGTCGCCCGCGATGATGCGGTAGACATACACGCCGGCGGCTAAGTCGCGAGCATCGAGCGTGGCACGGTGCGCGCCTGCGCCCTGAACCTCATCGACCAGCGTGGCCACCTGCTGACCGAGCAGGTTGTAGACCTGGATCGAAACCGGTCCGGCTGCATCCAGACTGTACTCGATCGTCGTCGAGCCGGAGAACGGATTCGGGTAAGCCGACTTCAGGCTGAACTCATGCGCGAGGTTCCCTTCGCTTGAGTTCGGTAAGTCGACTTTCGTCACCCGCAAGCCATCGATATCGATCGTTGCACCATCATTCTCCTGGAAGTTGATGCTGACGCCGAAGCGCATCGACTCGTCTGCGTGCGTGACATCCGCCGCAATCACGGTATAATCCGGGTAAACGTACTCCTGCCACTCCGTGGTCAGCGTTACGCTCATCTCCTGACCGTAGCCGGGGCGACGAGCCCAACTTCCGCTCTCGGGCAGACCCAGGTACAACATCGCCACCGCGCCCTCGACATCCGAACGTAACCACACCGACGTTCGGATGATGTCACCCTCGGCGGGATAGAACGGCTCATTCACCGCCTCAACCTGATAGGTCTCGGTGCTTGCGGGATCCCACGCATAGTTGTAGCGGAGAGCACGATTGTCATCGTCTGCCGAGTCTTCGATGATCTCCATCGTGGTCACACTGTTTGTCCCCAGCGACCACGCCGTAGCGTCCGTAATCGGGCCGAGCTCTTCGAGCTCAAAGCTCCCGTTGACGTTGATGACGTCACCGAGGGCATGCGGCGGAAGCGGATACTCAGGGTCTTCCGGGTCAACGGGCTCATCCGGCTCCGAGTAGAGGGCAAGTGCATCGACAAGGAATTCACCCGTATAAGTGTTGCCTAGGCCGCCGCCGCCGATGACGACCTGCATCTCGAAACCACTGATCTGATCAAGATCGAGCACATCGTTGGCTGAAGGATCCCATTCGGGAAGAACAAACGAGCCAAACGGTATACGAAGCTCCTGCCATTCGCCCGAATCATCGGTCAACAGAAGTGGCGTACGGTACTCCCAGCGCTCTTCAGGTCCTTCCCCCTCCTCATCGCCCGCTGCGTCGACAAGTTTGATCGCAAAGTTTGCATCCGCCGTGGAGCTGCTAGGCTCGATCACCTTGTACATCAGCGTAATACCATCGGCATCCGAAAGATCGGCATAAAAGCCCGTCTCGCCAGGTGCTTCGACCCCGATATCAACACTTCCGCCCCACTCTTCGTCGGCGATGAAGTCGTAGCTGAATTCAAGCGAATGATCACCCTCGGCCGCGTCATCTGACAGGCTGAGCGTCAGGCCCGGATCGCTGCTGGTGTTGACCCAGGAACCGATGCCATCTAGCGATTCAAAGCCGAAAGCGAACGTATTATCAACCGGCGGCGGATCGGTGTACAGCTTCAGGTCGTCGAAGAGGATCGTCCCTTCGTACGTGTTACCCTCACCATCTCCACCGATGATCACCTGCATCTGGAACTCTTCGATCTGATCGAGATCGAGCGTGCCATTGCCCTGGTAGGCCCAGGACGGCACGGCAAACGAAGAGAACGGCATGCGTAGCTCCTGCCACTCGCCCGAGTCGTCGGTCACGACCTGGGTCGAGCGGACTTCCCAAAGCTCGATCTCGCCTTCTTGTTCACCTTCACCAGGGGTGCTTACATCGGCGAGCTTGAATGCGAAGGCGGCGTGCGCAGCATTGTTGATGGGCGCGGTCACCTTGTAGCGTAGACTGATTCCATCCGCGTCCGACATGTCGGCATAGAAATCAGCATCACCGGGCGCCGAGACGCCGATGTCGACACTTCCACCCCAGTCCTGAGACGCGATGAAATCATAGTCGAACTCAAGGGAGCTATCGCCCTCAACCGCATCGTCCGAGAGACTGAGCGTAAGACCCGGATCGCTGGTGGTATTAACCCAGGAGTCGATGCCGTCGAGCGACTCGAAGCCGAACGCAAGAGGCGGCGCCGCCGGCTCTACGTAATCCACATCGATGAGGTGAAGGTGATCGATGTAGATAGTCTGACCATTGGCATTGCTGGAACTCGCCAGATGGACAGTGGCGTTACGAGCTCCATCGGTGTCGACGGTGAAAATCCCGGTCTCGATCACGGTCCAGTCGGAGCCCGAGATGCCCTGACCCCAAACTTGCGCACCGGGGCCACCGTCGAGACTGATCGTCGCCGCTTCGGGATTCTCCGCGCGCACACGCAACTCGAGTTTATAGCGGGTACCCGCTACAAGGGGCATATTCAGGTACGCCAACTGCCCATCATATGGCTCGGCTGCAGGTGTGATATCGATGAGCGATGCCTTGAGAATCTTGTTTTCCGCATTCCCGGGATCCGCAATGACTTCGACTTCGATGTCAGGCGTGTTTTCCTGAGACAGCCATAGATCCCAGTTTGCAACGTCAGCTATCGCTGCACCTATCTCGGCGTCTTCAAAACCGCCGTTGGCATTCAACACCCGCTGTGCGGATGCGTCACTTACTGTCCACAACATTAAGAACAGTAAGCAGACTGTAGACAGAATCGTAATAGGTCGACGCATGGTCACCTCCATATTGATGAGAAACGAAGACCCGTACCTTTTAGGCACGGGTGGTCAGTCTGCGATTCAGACAGACAGAGGTAATCTACTCATATCTTGTCTCCAGCATCATCACGACGCTTCACATCCAACGACAACCGGTTGGTTCTGGAGGTGATCGGGCGATCGGGCCCTACAAAAATAAACGTTGAAGCGGCACGAAAAGCGCTTCGACAAATAACCTGCGCCTTTACCCGTGAATCATCAGATGACTACTTGAATAGTACCCTTTGCCGGAGGTCTTGTCAACATAAACGGTGTGACCCGTCCGCCTTATTAGGCCGTTGGGGGCGGCGTCCCACCATTCTTGGGTGCTACGCCAAAAATAAAGTTGGTGGATGGGGATCCCGAGCGGTGCGACGAGGGCCCTGAGCGGTGCGCCAGCGATGATATCTGTCCATTCCAAACAAGTGTCGTGACGGACATGCTCGCGCGGCCGGGCGCACCGCTCATCTGTATTTACCCTCACAACCTCGACCTCACCTCCCGACGCTCACCACATGGCTCTCCGGCGGACCGAGGTAAGAGGGCTGCAGGCCACCGGTGTCGACAACGATTTTCTGAAGTACGACTCCCGGCTCGACCATCCAGAAATTGAGCACGTGTTCGCCGGGTGAATCCAGCACGTGGCTCGTTGTCGATAGCTGCATATTGTTGGACACCATCCGATTCCAATCGGCGTGGTAAACGTCGGGCAGCAGCGATCCTTCGTCGTGCATGTTAATGATCTGCGGCTCGTCGTCGTTGAACGAGATACCGTAGAGGAGTCCGTCGCCGCCTTTGAAGTCGAACGACGGCGAGAAATAGGCATGGACCTGTACCTCGCCCGGTTCGTGGACATAGATCCGATATTCAAGGCGAGGGCTGTCGCCGCCAGGTGTCTGGTCCTCGTAGGTAACCGGCGTCGGGGTGACAGCGTGATGCGTGCGGCCGAGGTTTGGAATTGTGAGCCAACGGATTGGTGCAGGCTCGACAGCGCGGGAGTAGTTGGCGGCATTGATCGAGACGTATCCATCGCTCTCGACGAAGACGCTCGCGGGGAGGTTGTCGGCCGGATTGAATACCGGCGCCTGTACCACCACAGGACGATCGTTGGGGCCCGAGATCGTTATCGGCACTTGAGTTCGGCCCGCAGGTGCAGCGTCCCAGTCGACCGTCACATGCAGCCGCTGTTCATCTGTCACCCGCCCGTTCGCGGGGCTTACGTGGAGCCACGGTGCGCCTGCCTCGACGCGGTAATCGAACGGCTCGCTGCCTCGATTAAATACCTCGATGTAATGAGGACGCTTGTCGAATGGATCAAGCTCGGGCAGCACTGCCGTTGCCGATGATCCCGGCCACCAGTCTGTTGAACCTTCCACCGCCACGCCCATCTCGGCGCCGCGCACCGGCGTAACCTCGCGTACTTCCGGCATAATGTTATGCGGAGGGTCGCTCCAGGTCGTATAGCCGATGCGAGGCTGACTCATCATGTGGACCCACTTCCCGTCGGCGACGTCTTCATGATACTGCCGGTCGAGCTCCGCATCGAGGGCGAAGTGGTCATGCGCCTTCCGAGCGAGATCATTCGCCGCAACCCGCCCCTGGCTCTCGTAGAGATGATTGCGGCCCACGGTCGTGTGTAGCTCCTGAATGTTCGCCGCCGCCTTCGCCATGTAGAGCACGAGCTGGAAGTAAGCATCGTGGTACTGCGGATCGAGGCGCTCGTAAATATCCTCGGCCAGCGCGACGACCTCATTATATTCGGCCACCACCCGCTCAGCCTCGCGGTAGTTGACCTGGCTATACGTCAGTGAGTCGACAAGCTCGGGCTTCCGGCGCGAGTTGATCTCGGTGTACTTCGTCATCACGTGAGCGATCTCAGATGCGAACTCCGGCCCGAACTGCCGCTTAGACCAGCGGCGTGTGTACTCGGGAAGACGCTCCGCCGGCCACTGCTCCGGGCTCCACGCGTAGTCGAGAAAGAACTCGATGGGAAACTCCATCGGCTTGATATCGCCCACGTTCACCACCCAGAGCTCGTCCGCGCCGTACTGATAGGCGAGGTGCATCTGCTCCCACACGCGCGAAATCTGCGTAGTGTTCGTCCACTTGTAGCTCCGCGGTCCGCCTACATAGTCAAAGTGGTAATAGATGCCGTAGCCGCCGGGGCGGTTGTCACCAATCTCAGGCAGGCGGCGGATGTTACCCCAGTTGTCGTCCGCAAAAATGAGCGTCACGTCATCCGGTACCTGCATGCCTTGGTCGTAGTAATCTTGAACCTCCTTATAGAGGGCCCACACCTGCGGTGTCTCTTCAGCCGGCCGGCCGGTCACGTCCTCAATGATCTCGCGCTGATCGGCCACGATTCGCTCGAGCAGTGCGGTGGCCGTGCCTTCAGTCATCGCCTCATCACCGTCGCCGCGCATGCCTATGGTGAGCACAGTTTCCTTATCGCCCATCCGCTCGACTCCCTCCCGCCAGAAATCGCGCAGCACCTCCGGGTTCGTCTCGTAGTTCCAGTCGCCCTCGCCGTAGCGCTCCCAATCGACGTGGGCGCGCGTCATTGGCTCGTGGTGGGACGTGCCGAGGACGACGCCCATCTCATCGGCCAGGACGGGGCTACGGGGATCATCGTCATAGATTGACTTGCCCCACATGGCGGGCCAGAGAAAGTTGCCGCGGAGGCGAAGAATGAGCTCAAAGACCGTTTCGTAGAAATCAGCATTAAAGCCGCCGAACGTCTCGTTGACCCAACCATAGAGTGCCGGGTTTTCATCATTGATGAAGATGCCCCGGTACTTGACGGCCGGCTCGCTCGAGACATAGCGCCCTGCGAGCACGTGCAACTCCGTCTGATGGCGGGCGGGGACGTCGGCCCAGAAGTACCACGGCGAGACGCCGATCTGGTACGAGACGTCGTAGATCCCGAACACCGTCCCGCGCTTGTCGCTTCCGGCGATGACAAGCGCCTGGTCGACGCCTTCAAACGGCTGGTCGACCGTCTCAATGACGTAGGTCTCCCACCGCCCGGCAACGCCCGAAATTGTCAGCTTTCCACGGTCGACGAGATCATTGATGAGCGCGCTTCGACCGATTGTGCCGACAATGATGGCAACGTCTGAGGTAGGCTGCCCGCCCGTATGCAGTGACGGCTGACGGCGAGTTACACGCTCGATATCGGCCTGCAGATCGCGCGCGGCCCGCAGCACGCCGGGGTAGTCGGCATCGTCTGCAAAGATCGGCGCCGGTGTGCCGGAAGATGCGATCG
>CBFGYX010000105.1:0-6298 GCA_965653075.1 uncultured bacterium | reverse complement strand
TATAACCGAGATTCAATCGATGGGCATCGACATTGCCGAATACCGGCAGCAGGTAAAAGCAGCGGCGGAGGCCATCCGCGGGGACGAGTGAGGAGCGCAAGGCCCGCGAAGCCACAGAGGAGATCGCCAAGATCAGGCGCATCCTGAACGACCTGGACTGACATCAACGCCGGTGTGACGCCGGCTTATAACCGAGATTCAATCGATGGGCATCGACATTGCCGAATACCGGCAGCAGGTAGAAGCAGCGGCGGAGGCCATCCGCGGGCGTAGCGACCTTCAGTGCACCACAGGAATCGTCCTTGGGACGGGCCTCGGTAAACTCGCTGATGAGATTGAGGCCGTCGAGGTCATCCCGTATGGTGAGATTCCGCACTTCCCGCTGTCAACGGTTGAAAGCCACGACGGGCGTCTCATCATTGGTCATCTCGAAGGTGTGCCCGTCATCGCCATGCAAGGGCGCTTTCACCTGTACGAAGGATATTCGGCGCTTGAGGTCACCTTCCCGGTCCGCGTGCTGGCATCGCTCGGCGTCGACACGCTGCTTATCTCCAACGCCGCGGGCGGCATGAATCCGCACTACCGCAAGGGAGATCTGATGCTCATCACCGACCACATCAACCTGCAAGGGGCCAATCCGCTGGTGGGGCCGAACGTGGCCGACTGGGGGCCGCGTTTCCCCGACATGAGCGAGCCGTATGACGCAGGGCTTCGCGATATTGCGGCGAGCAAGGCGCTCGAGCTGGGTTTCAAGTTGCAGGAAGGTGTGTACGTTTCGGTGCTCGGACCCAACATGGAGACTCGTGCCGAGTACCGTTTCCTCCGCGCCATCGGCGCTGATGTAGTGGGCATGAGTACCGTGCCGGAGGTCATCGCGGCGCGGCACATGAACATGCGGGTCATGGCCGTAAGCGTGGTGACGGACGAATGTTTTCCGGATGCGCTTCAGCCGGTTTCGCTCGCAGATGTCGTAGCCGCGGCGGGAAGCGCCGAGCCCAAGTTGACGGCACTCATGAGCGGCGTAGTGGCACAGATTGGCGCAACCGTGGCATCGAGCTGACTATCCCGAACTGGCGGAGCGTATGGGGGAGAAAGAGATCTGGGACGAGCATCGCTGGGAGGATTTTCTAAGCGAGAATGACCGCCGGATGGATCACCGCATTGAGGTGTTCCATAACTTCCTGTTGCATCATCCACGCCCGAGAGACAATGACGCGGCCGCGCTGGCCAAATGGCGTGACGTTCTGCTGCAGTATCTGGCGGCGTGCGGACTCGCCGAGGACGACGTCGTCCTCCGTCTCTTCGGCGTAGTGGGAGATGAGTCGTCGCTGAAGTGGACGGAAGAACTTGGCATCGACCGGTCGGATGAGGCCGACGATCCGTTCCTGCCACCGGAGTCGGTGCCGGTCTATAGCCGAGCGCTTGAGTATTCGCTCACGGTACTCGACTGGGCGAACCATCTGCCGGTGCGAGCCAAAGATGGAACGTTCGTCCACTTCTGCGCCAGCGTCACGCAGATCCCGGGCAATATTGCCAAAGGGCATGCGATCGGCTACGAGAGAGAATCGATCGGTGGCAATCTTGCGTGCGCGAAACGCGGGCTGAGCGCGGCCAACGAGGCGCTCGATTCGCTTCACGTGCTGCATGAACGTGCCGTCCTGGATCCTGATCGGTACTTACACCTCTATGAACGCTTGTTCGAGATCAGAAACGATCTCGGCGTTTATGTGCAGCAGCTTCGCGAACGCTTTGAACTCGGCATCGACTGAGGGGCCGACAGATTTCTTTACTGACAAGCTTCTGAGAACCGGGGCGCATTCATCTCCAGTTCATGCTGGTGGCTCGAGTTTCAGCAGATCCGGTCGATACATCCACGATCGGACTTTTGAGTTGCATCGGTGTGCAGAGGATCAGGCAGGGTTGAAAACGATGCGGTACCGCCTTTGTCACCGCTGATGAATCGAAGTCGCACACTCAGCACATATTTCGCGAGCCTGCAGACGATCCGCGCTCCCTGGCTATTCGTAATCATCGTCGCGTCTTTCATTGCACCTCTGCAGGCATCCGCACAGTACATTGGCCACGGAGTGTCTGAGGAAGGCAATCTACCGACGACGAATTTCGGCACGCGGGACTACCGGGCGCACTCACAGAACTGGGCGATCGCTCAGGCGCCGAATGGGCTAATTTACGTCGCGAATGGAAACGGCGTCCTCGAGTTCGACGGCGTGTCGTGGAGACTCATCTATACGGACGTCCCGGCGGCGGTACGATCGTTAGCCGTGGGCCATGACGGTCGAGTTTATGTGGGTGGAAGTGGCGAGCTCGGCTTCCTGGATGCCGACAGCACGTATTCAACGGCTTACTTTTCGCTCACCGATCACATAGATCCCCAGGACCGGGGGTTCATGGAAGTTTGGCGAGTCGTGCCGACCGCCGAGGGCGTTTACTTTTCGTCTCGTGAGCGGCTCTTCCGGTGGGATAACGAGTCGCTTAAGAGCTGGACGCCGGAAACGTCATTTGCGCTGGGTTTTGTGTTTGACGACGCCTTCCACGTGGTCGAGCCTGGCCGCGGCTTGATGCGGATGGAGGACGATGTGCTGATTCCTTCTCCCGTCTCCGACGCGTTCGTGAACGACATCGTCTACGAGGCGCTACCGGACGACGATGACGTTATCCTCATCACTCGTGATAACGGACTCCAGCGCTTCGACGGTCTTAACATTGAGCCCTTCTCGACGGAAGTTGATGCCGAACTAAAACGTGGGCGGGTTTATCACGGTGCCGCGCTACGTGATGGTCGGTTTGCGATCGCCACGCGTGCCTCCGGCGTTTTCATCATCAACCGTGACGGACGCCTCGAACGAGTGCTGAACGAAGCCTCGGGGATGGCCGACAGTCAGACGTGGTTCGCCTTCGAAGACGCACAGCGCGGGCTCTGGGTCGCGCTCAACCGAGGCATCGCCCGCGTCGATTTTTCAGCCGAGTATACCTACTTCGACGAGTCGGCCGGTGTGGACGGCCTGGTGGCCGCCGTCAACCGACATCAAGATCAGATACATGTAGCTACATCTACCGGTGTTCTTCGTCTGGACGCCGGGAAGAGGCAATTCAAGTCGGTCATCGGCGGCGAAGCCGGGCAGTGTTTCTCGTTACAGTCACTGCCACCATCACTACTTGTAGCCTGCGAGGGCGGCGTCTATGACGTCCGTGATGAGGGAATTCGCCATGTCAATGTTCAAAATACGCGGATGCTCTACCCGTCGCGACGAGACTCGAACGTCGTTTTTGCCGGCAGTCGGGATGGCCTCTTCCGAATCGTTCGTGAGCGGGACGACTGGTTCACGGAGGGGCCAATCGAAGGGCTCCCGCCCTGGGCGCTGTCGATGTACGAAGAAGATGACGGCCGTCTGTGGGTGACGACCGTGTCGGACGGTGTCTATTTGTCGACTCCTGCCGACGGTGCAAACGACGTCACGCACTTCGGTGCGGCTAAAGAGCTGTGGGGCGGGTGGGTGTACGTCTCACCGATTGCAGGTCGCTTGATGTTTCATTCCCAAAAGGGAATCCTGACGTACACGGGAGACGCCGAGACGCCTTTCACTCGAGACACGGTATTCATCGATGCGCTCGAGTATCCCGAAGGAGAGGTCTTCCTCCTCACAGAGGACGACGAGGGAAGTATCTGGCTCTCCAATCAGACATACGCCGGACGAATCCGCTACGACGCCGCGTCCGAAACATATCTGCCGATGGACGCCTTCCGGCAGTTGCCCGAATCCGGCCTGTTCCACGTCTATGCCGATGCACCGGGAAATGCCGTCTGGATCGGGACGGAAGGAGGCGTGCTTCGAATTGACCGGACTACCGAAGCCGAGCCGCGTCGGGAAAGCAGTGTGGTCATCCGCCGCGTGGCGCACGTAAATGGAGATTCGCTGCTGTTTGGAGGATACGGAAGCCTCGATAGGCCGATAACCGTTGGCCCCGATGACCGGTCGCTCCGTATCAGTTATTCCCTCCCGGTATTCAGTAACATCGAAAAGAACTCGTACCAGGTTCGGCTCGAAGGTCAGGATCGAGGCTGGTCGGCGTGGACGGGCGAGACATCAAAGGACTACACCAACCTGCGGCCGGGACGCTACACCTTTCGCGTCCGGGGGCGCGACGTCCATGGTAATGTCAGCCGTGAGGCGTCGATCCAGATTCAGGTGCTGGCGTCGTGGTACCAGGCCGCATGGGCGAGGACGCTGTGGGCAACGTTTGGGGTGCTGGCAATCTGGGGCGTAGCCATCCGAGTAAACAAATTCCGGATCGAGCGCCTCCAGAATCGAAATGCGATGCTTGAAGAGGAGGTCAGAGAGCGAACGCTAACGCTGAAGAACGCGAACGAACGTTTACAGCACGTCCTTGCGCAGAATAATGAGTTCGTCAGCATCGCGGCGCATGACTTGAAGAATCCGCTCGCCGGTATTCTCGGCCTCGTGAACATCCTGCTGGAAGACGACCTCGACGAGCGCGATCAAACCGAGTTCATCGGGATGATCAGAACCAGCGCTTTGGGCATGACGGAGATCGTCGAGCAGCTCCAGGACGTAGAGACGCTCGACCAGGGAGCGTTGAGGCTCGAGAAGCGGCACACCAACCTCGTCCCGCTCTGCGAACAAGTCATCCAGCGAAACGAGCTGCAGGCCGATCGGAAGAAGATTTCGCTCATCATGAAGTCGAGCTCAGACGTCTACGCCAACGTCGATGAGCAGTACTTCCCGCGTATCGTCGACAACCTGCTTAGCAACGCCATCAAGTTCTCTCCGTCGTATCGCCGCGTGTGGATTCGAATTGAACGGGTTGAGAATGAGGCGCGCGTCTCCATCCGCGACGAGGGCCCCGGGCTTACACCCGCTGATCGTCAGAACATCTTCGGGAAGCTGCAGCGACTCTCGGCCAAGCCTACGGCTGGTGAAAAGTCGACGGGGCTCGGACTTTACATCGTTCGGACCCTGGTCGACCTGCACGGCGGTACCATCGACATCGAGAGCGAAGAAGGAAAGGGGACGTGCTTCACCGTCGTTCTTCCGGCGAGCGACGAACTGCCGAGCGGCGACGGTGCCTCGCGCGAGGTGTCCCTCCCCGTCGCCGACCTCCGATGACGGACCGGCGGTAACTCGCCGGTACTCTCAGACCGGCCGCGGCCACGCTTCAGCCCCCGGCCGTAGCCGCGAACTACTCGTCGCCTTTTCCGACTTCTGTGGAATCCCGTGTGCGGCTGTTCCGATGCCGCTACCAACGCTGTATCTTCCCCGGCTTGTGCCCGCGGTAGACTCACATTTGTTTTCGACATGACGTTCAAAGAAGTCAAGCGCTTTCATCAGCCCAGAATCGAGCAGGAGATCCTATCCTGGTGGAACGAAGCGCAGATCTTCAATAAAAGCCTCGAGCGGCGCCGTAACGCGCCAACCTTCAGTTTCTACGAAGGCCCGCCCACGGCCAATGGCCGCCCGGGCATCCATCACGTCATGGCGCGGACGATTAAGGACACGTTCTGCCGCTATAAGACGATGAAAGGCTTCCGCGTGGAGCGAAAAGCCGGGTGGGACACCCACGGGCTGCCGGTTGAAATCGAAGTCGAAAAGGAGCTCGGCCTCGAAGATCGAAGCCAGATCGAGGAATACGGCATCGAGAAGTATAACGCCGCGTGCCGCGAGAGCGTCCTCCGCTACAAAGGTCTGTGGGACGACCTTACAACGCGGATGGGATACTGGGTCGACCTCGACAATCCCTACATCACATTCAAGAACGAATACATCGAGAGCGTCTGGTGGCTGCTCAAGCAGATCCACGACAAAGGGCTACTCTACAAAGGCTACAAAATCCAGTGGTACAGTCCGGGCTCGGGTACTGTGCTGTCGTCGCACGAAGTGAGCCTCGGCTACCGCGAGGTGCAGGATCCGTCGGTCTACATTCGCTTCAAGGTGATCGGCCAGGAGAACACATATTTCCTCGCATGGACGACAACGCCGTGGACGCTGATTTCAAACGCGGGCTTGTCGGTTGGGCCGAACATCAAGTACGTAAAGGTCCGCCGCCTCGATGAGCAAAGGGAAGAGTTCCTGATCGTGGCGAAGGAGCGAGTCTCGATTCTTGGCGAGGACATCGAGATCGTCGAAGAGTACGAGGGGAGTGACCTTGTCGGCACGCGTTATGAGCCGCTGTACGACTACTTCAAGGATGATGAGGATGTGGATGGCGGCTGGCGTGTGATTCCGGCTGCGTTCGTCTCGACTGAAGACGGTACGGGAAT
>CBFGYX010000104.1:0-6338 GCA_965653075.1 uncultured bacterium | reverse complement strand
CGATGAACGGCTCCAGCAACGCAACAGCGCCCTCTGATACCGGCTCATCCGTCTTTGCTGCCGAGTGGGCGACGGGTGCAGATCCTTGCCCGGCCTCGTTAGAAAAGAGGCCGCGCTGCACGCCGTACGTCAACGTAAAAATGAAGACGCCGGCACCGGTGCCGGCTACGCCGGCAGTCGGATTGAAAGCCTCGCGGAAGATGAGTAGCAAGCTCGGAAAGACGGCGTCATAGTGCAGGGCCAGCACCGCGATTCCGCCGGTAACGTACACGAGAGCCATTGCCGGCGCCAGCACGCCTGTGACCGCACCAATCCGCCGAATACCTCCGATGATGACGATGCCGACGAAGGTTGCCGTGATCAGGCCCGTGATCCAGGTCTCGATCCCAAAATTATCGGCCACCTGCGTCGCTACCGTGTTGGCCTGTACCGCGTTGCCGGTCATGAAGGAGGTGACCATCAACATGAACGCAAAGAAGACGGCCAGTGGCTTCCACTTTGGCCCGAGGCCTCGTTCGATGTAATACATCGGTCCGCCCGACACGGTGCCCTTCCAGGCTGAGACACCGTCGGCGGCGTCGACCGAGCGGTACTGCTGTGCCAGGGTTACCTCGGTGTACTTGGTGGCCATGCCGAGGATGGCCGTCATCCACATCCAGAAGATTGCGCCTGGCCCGCCGAGGTGTATGGCCATTGCCACACCGGCGATGTTTCCGATCCCGACCGTCGCCGAGAGGGCCGTGGTCAGCGCCTGAAAGTGCGACACGTCGCCTGGTTCGTCGGGATCATCATACCGTCCGGTGGCCACGGCGAAACCGTGCCCCAAGCGTCGGAACTGGATGAAGCGGAGCCGGAAGGTTAGAAAAATACCCGTGCCGACCAGGCCGATAACGAGTATGGGAGCGATGAACCGGTTAATCTCATCAATAACGAGACTATATAGCTCCATGGAAGAGGGCCGGTAGCGTGTGAGGGATGGGAGACTGCATGGCGATTACCGGCAGTTCATGTTCGGATGGATGGGCAACTGCACGGCGGCCGCCATATCTTCAAATCGGCCGGAATATAAACCCGTGGCGATCCCCTCGCAATGAAGACGGGTCAGAGGGTATGAGGGTCGACCTCAACCGGCTCGCCGCTCATGAATGCGAGTGTGCGGGCGGGGAAGGTTCGTACCAGCCGGTAATCGTGCGTCGCCATCATGATGGTCATCCCCTGGCGATGCAGGCTCGTGAGGAGCCGCATGATATCGTCGGCAACGGTCGGGTCGAGGTTCCCGGTGGGTTCGTCGGCAAGTAGTATCCACGGCTCGTTGGCGATGGCACGCGCGATGACGACGCGCTGTTGCTCGCCGCCTGAGAGCTCATGCGGATAGCGGTTGATCTTGTGGCTCAGACCCACCCGGGCCAGCACCTGCAACACGCGATTACGCACCCGCGAGCCGGATTTCCCGGTCACGTGAAGCGCAAACGCCACGTTGTCATACACATTCCGGTCGGGCAACAGCTGGAAGTCCTGAAAAACCACGCCGACCGAGCGCCGCAAATACGGTATATCGGTTCGCTTGACGAGGTCGGAACGATAGTCCCCAACCTGGACCACACCCGAATCCGGCATCATGTCCATATAGACGCATCGCATCAACGTGGTCTTGCCGCTTCCCGTCGGGCCGACGAGGTAGAGCATCTCACCTCGTTTGAGAAGGAGCGACATACGGCTCAGCACCTGCTTCCTGTCGCCCGACGGCAGTCGATACGAAACGGAGACGTCTTTGAACTGAATCATCATCGGCTCACGGGCGGCGGCCGCCGCAGTACCCAGTGGATACGTTCGGAATTCTCGTGCGCGTCGTCGAGGCTAAAACCATCATACGCGCTCAAAATGTCGAAGCCGGCTTCAAGAATCAGCCGCTCGATCTCCTGCATGGTGTATGCCTTCTGGACATGCGTTTCGCGGAAGGTATCATCGCCCACGGAAATTTCGATAGTCGTCGTATGTAGATAGGAGTCGGAATCGTACCGACTGCGGCGGCGATAGCTGAATCCACCTTTCTCACCCTGGTCTTCAAAGTAGGGCTCGTTCTGAAGACTGTTCGACGGCGTGCTCTGGTCGACGACGAATATTCCCCCGGACTTTAAAGCGTCATAAGCCGACGTAAACAGCCCTTGCAGCTTATCGACACCAAGCAGGTAGTTCATTCCGTCGTAAAGTAGCAGCAGCACGTCGACCGGCTGCAAAAGCCGGAAACTGGAAAAGTCGGCTTGCGCGAAGCGAATACCTGCGTTGGCGGTCTCGGCTTTACGGCGCGCCACATCCAGCATCGCATTCGAGACGTCGGTTGCCAGATAGTCCGTATAGCCGTAGCGATGTAGTGCGACGGCAAGCGACCCGGTGCCGCAGCCTAACTCTGCCAGCTTATCAGGTGAGTCATGATGCGTGGTGACGAGCTCATGGATGTAGTCGGCCCACGCCTCGTAGTCCACATGCTCCATCACGAAGTCGTAGCCGGCCGCGAGGACCGTATACGGATCGATATCGCGCATCGAGCCCATCAGGTTGCTGCCGCCAGGCGCCGCTTGCGCGCCACGTCGATCGCCAGGTAGATGGCACTTCTCATGCTTCCCGGCGATGCCTTTCCTTGGCCCGCGATTTTAAACGCCGTTCCGTGGTCGGGTGACGTGCGGACGATCGGCAGCCCTGCCGTGAAGTTCACGCCCGACTCAAAGGCGAGTGTCTTGAACGGCACGAGCCCCTGATCGTGATACATCGCGAGCACGGCATCGTACAGTCTGTATGCTCCGATCGCAAAGAAGCCGTCGGCGGGGAAGGGTCCGAAAACGAGCGCGCCGCCGTCGCACGCCTGTTTGATGGCGGGGATGATGGACTCGCCCTCCTCGCGCCCCATGATTCCCCCGTCTCCCGCGTGAGGATTCAACCCGAGCACCGCAATCTTCGGGCGCTGAATGCCGAAATCCGTACGGAGGCTGTTGTCAAGGATAGCCAGTTTATCGAGGATGTTTTCCGTCGTCACGCCTTTCGGGACATCCCATATCGAAACATGAGCCGTTACGAGACCAACGCGCAGTGTTTCGGATACCATCATCATCGTGTTCGAACGCGCGCCTGCACGTCTCGCGATGAATTCAGTATGACCAGGATCGCGATAGCCGGCAAGTGAGATCGCTTCCTTGGAAATAGGCGCCGTGACCATGGCATCGACCGAGCCATCGAGACAAAAGCTCACTGCACGATCGACGGATTCCATAGCGAGTGCCCCCGCTGATGACTCAACCCGGCCGAAGTGAACTTCAAAGCCTTCGGCCGTGGGAAGGTCGACAACAGGTAGAAAATCCTCGTCATCCCAGATGTCATCGCCCGGCTTCTCGACCAGCTTCAGCTTGATATCACCCAGCCCAAGTTTGGCTTGATGAACGTCATAGACAGCTTTCGAACCGATTAACACCGGACGGAAAAACTTGAACATCCGCGAGTCGGCGAGACTCTTCAGTGCGACCTCAGGTCCGACGCCATTGGGGTCGCCCATGGTAATCGCGATACGCGGACGGTAGCTGTTGCTGCCCATGATCAAGCGGTATCCGCCAACCTCATGCTAAACATTACGTCGGCTCAGCTCTTGCGCCGCGGATCGGCGAGATCTTTTAGATACTCGACCAGCAATCTCACGCCGAACCCGGTTCCGCCCGAAGGCTGATAGCCAAATCCTGAGTCCAGAAACGAGGGTCCGGCGATATCGACGTGGATCCACGGATAGTCGACAAAATGCTCGAGGAATTTCGCCGCCGTCACGGTGCCGGCTTCGCGCCCGCCCACGTTCTTCAGATCAGCTACCGTGCTCTTAAGATGCTCGTTGTAAAACTCGAACATCGGGAGGCGATGCACGAGGTCGCCGCTACGTTGGCCCGCCGCCTCGATGGCCTCAAGGCGTTCGCCGCCACCGCCCGTCTCGTTCGTGAGCACGGCCGCTACGCGGTTCCCCAGCGCGATAATCTGTGCGCCGGTCAGCGTGGCGACGTCGATCGTCAGCATCGGCTTGTAGGTCTTTGCATAAGAAAGCGCGTCAGCCAGCAGCATTCGACCTTCGGCATCGGTGTTGAGAACCTCGACGGTCATCCCTGAATGCATTCGGACGACATCGCCAGGCACGTAAGCATTCTCGCCCGGCCGGTTGTCTGTCGCCGGGATGAACGCCACGACGTACAACGGCATATCAAGGCGAACGATGGCTTCCATCGCACCGATGACGGCAGCGGCACCGGCCATGTCGGCTTTCATATGGTCCATCGAGCCTTTGGTCGGCTTGAGCGACAAGCCGCCGGTATCGAAGACCACCCCTTTGCCCACTAAAACAACCGGACGCTCGTTTACCGGGTTCTCCGGTCTCCACTCAAGGACCGTGAACGTAGGCGGCTCCTTGCTTCCACGGTTGACGGCGAGGATGCCACCCATCCCTTCCTCCTCGATCAGGCTGCGATCCCAGACTGAAGCCGAATAACCGTGCTTCTTCGCCGATCGCTCGATCAGCTTCGAGAGCTGAACGGCGGACTTCTCGTCCGGCGAGAGGTTGACGAGATCGCGAGCGGAGTTTACGGACTCGGCGATGATGCGCCCGCGCTCGGCGCCGCGGCGGCTGGCTCGCTCCTGATCTCCGGCATGCAGCACAAGCCGCTGCACCTCCGAGCGTGGATCAGTATCGGTCGTTCGATAGCGGTCGAACCGGTATCCGCCGAGGACGAATCCTTCGACGAGCGCCTGAGATACCGTCTCTCCATCCAGATCGGTCTCCGGCACATGAATCGCGACGGTCTCTGCCAGGACCTTGCGCGATAGCTTCGCTCCGGCCGCACCTACTTTACGTAGTACCTCGGCGTCGATATCGCCTTTCTTCCCCATCCCAAAAACCCCGACGCGGTGAGCACGGCGCCCTTCCGGGTAGAGCAAGGTGACCTCGTCCTTCTCACCTTTTATATCGGCCTCAGCGAGCCGAGACGCACCTCCGGTGGCGTTCTCAAGCATGTCGCGAACGTCAGGGCCGGGGTCCTGCGCAATCGGCACGAGAAGGAGATCGACATCCAGTTCGGCGAGGTCGATCGTGGTAACCGAGACTTTCATAATTTCAGATCAGGAACGATTTGCGAGCAACGTCTCAAGGTAACTCTGGTCTTCGATTGATAGCTCATCAGAAGACTCAGCGGTCTCAAGCTGCAGGAATCGCGGCGCGGCATTGAGCACGCGGTCGATGACTTCGGTGATGCCACCTTGAACGAAGGCACCGCTTGCGTTACGATGGCCGCCGCCTCCAAAGTGCCGCGCCCACTTATGAACGTAGGTGTCTGCTTTCGACCGAAAGCTCATCTTAACGCCCCGCTCGAGCTCTGTAAATATAACCGCGGCCCGTACCGACTCGATAGACAGCGCATAATTAACGAATCCTTCCGCCTCATCTTTGCTGGCGCCGGTTTCTCGCATCATCCGCTGCGAGAGCACCATGTAGGCAACCTGGTCGTCATAACGCGTCGTTATGCTGTCTAACGCCAGCCCCAGAAGTCGCAGGCCGGCGCGCGACCGCGTATCGTAGATGGATGTGTGGATGGGCGCAGGCGTGATGTCACCGCGTTCAAGCAAGTCGGCCACGATCCGGTGCACGCGCGGCGTAACGCTGTTGAAGCGGAACGACCCGGTGTCCGTCATCAATCCGCAGTAAAGCAATGTAGCGATGTCGGTGTCGATGAGCGAAGCATCCCAGGCAGAGATGATGTCGTAAATCAGCTCGGCTGTGGACGAGGCTCTGTCGCGGACGAACAGAAAGTCGAACCCCTCTTCCGGATTCGTGTGATGATCGATGAGCGCCTTGACACCGTTTGCGTTCTTGAAGGCAGCTTCAACCCGCCCCAGTCGATGAAACGCGTTCAGATCGACCATGACGGAAACATCGGCCTCGTCAATGGCATGGCGCTGCTCGAGGCTTCCATCAAATAACTGCACCCGGTCGATCGACGGCAGCCACGCCAAATTATAGGGCGGCGAGTCTGAGTTGATCATCGTGACCTGCTTGCCGAGCCGCTCAAGAAAAAGACCCAGCGCCAACTGCGAGCCCAGTGCGTCGCCGTCCGGACTGATGTGCGTGGTGATGAAGAACGACTGCTCTCGGCGGATCAGATCGAGGATCTGGTCGGGCATATGGAATAACGTCGATGGATGGCGATGTGCTATGCGATCGACCATGACGGATACATCGGCCTCGTCAATGGCATGCCGCTGCTCGAGGCTTCCATCAAATAATTGCCCCCGGTCGATCGACGGCAGCCACGCCAAATTAT
>CBFGYX010000103.1:0-6359 GCA_965653075.1 uncultured bacterium | reverse complement strand
GGGTGTCCATTATTCAAAATGTGTCAATGCTATTAATCGCGAGAATCGTGCCATGATCCTGCGCGATCTCCGGCTGAGCCCCAGAGGCAGGGGCGATTCAGATCAGCTAAGATCAGATGAACCCGCCTCCGATGCAACCCTGTTGTACCGGACTGGTCGGATTTCACCGTGCAGGCCGGTCTGTTAGAAGTTGGGGGCCATCGCATGTTCACGATAAAACTCTTCGATCACACGAATCGCTTCGTCGGGGTCATCCGTCATCATGAACAGGTCTGGATCATGATCGGAGATGTAGCGGGAGCCGAGCACTTTGTCCTTCAACCAGTCCACCAGACCACTCCAGTACTCGGTGCCCATCAACACGATCGGGAACCGCGTTGACTTCCCGGTTTGGATGAGCGTGAGGCTTTCGAAGAGCTCGTCCATTGTGCCGAAGCCGCCCGGTAGAACGATGAAGCCCTGGGCGTACTTCACGAACATCACTTTGCGGACGAAGAAGAAGTTGAAGTTGATGAGGTGATGCCGGTCGACGTACGGGTTTGACTCCTGCTCATGAGGAATGACGATGTTCAAACCGATCGACGCGCCGCCGGCATCACGAGCACCTCGGTTGGCAGCCTCCATGATCCCGGGCCCGCCACCTGTGATCACCCCGAAACCTCGCTCGACAAGTTTCCGCCCTACTTCCACACCCATCCTATAGTAGTCGTCGTCTTCGGGCGTGCGAGCGGATCCAAAAACGGACACACACGGCCCTACACTGGACAGAGTCTCGAAGCCGTCGACAAACTCGGCCATGATCCGGAATACCCGCCACATATCGTTTACGTGGCTTTGTTGCCAGGCGATCATCTCCTCGTGTGTCATCCGCAGCGACTGCTTACGCTGTGAATGGTCGTTCGGCAGGCTGCGAGCCGGGGCCGTGGAAGGCTGGTTTAAGTCAGGGCGCATGAGATATCGAATCGATGATAACGGAGACTTACGCGATGTGTGCGCACGATATGATACGAAAAACCGCTCCCTGGTCGTAACCGGGGAGCGGTAGGCCGCGAAACATGAGAAGTGCTTTTATCGAGTATTAGTTGCGAGCGTCAACCTCGTCTCGGTATGACTCTGTTGCGGTGATGGTGATCTCCACGCGGCGGTTCTGCTGGCGGCCGGCAGCGGTATCGTTCGATGCAATGGGCTCATCGAATCCGCGCCCGATCGTCGTCAAACGGCTGCGCGAGATGCCCTGCGAAGCGAGATAGGCCGAGGCCGACTCTGCGCGGCGCTGCGACAAGCCCTGGTTATAGCTTGCGGCACCAACGTTATCGGTGTGGCCGATGACTGTGATGTCGGTGTTCGGGTAGCGCTGCAGGCTTTCGGCAAGATTGCCCAGGCTCTCGCGTGCGGCAGGAGATAATTCGGCGCTATCGAAGCCGAATAGAATGGCGCTGTCGAATGCAATGGCGATGCCTTCGCCAACCCGGTCGACCCGGGCGCCTTCGAGTTCTTCCTCGAGCTCGCGAGCCTGGCGGTCCATCTGCTGGCCGATGATGGCACCAGCCGTTCCGCCGACGGCCGCGCCGATGATGGCGCCTTGCGCAGTGCCGCCGTACTGGGAGCCAATGACACCGCCGATGACGGCTCCGGCACCTGCGCCGGTCGCTGCGCCCGTTTCGGTGCGGCTCAGATTAGCGCATCCGGCACCTGCAAGAGCAACGACTATCAAGCCGATCAGCAGTAGGCGCGAAGACGGAAATACGTTACGTTGTATGTTTTGACCTTTCATGACTTGGGGATTCTGTTATCGAAAACGGAGCTACTGAAAGCATCGATGCAATTCGAGTGCCGCAAGGGATCCGGCGCGAGTCGTCGCCGGCTTGCGCGTCCCTATGATGGCCTCTGCCGGGGGTTCCGCAGGTATCAATCTGTTTACAGAACCGTGGGAGGAGCGCGGACATTTGGTAGCAGCCGGGTTTCGTGATAAAATAACCCCGCATTAGGCCGCGCTTCCGTAGCCTGACAAGTCTCTGGCGTCGGCAGGATCGCAGCCAGGTAAGCCTCCTCGTTGAATCAGATAATCTGAAATGAAACTCATTATTCCGATGGCGGGCCGCGGAACGCGCGTCCGGCCGCACTCTCATGTAACACCGAAACCCCTTCTGCCCGTCAAAGGACGCACGATGGTCGAGCGCATCGTCGACACCTTTAACAGTGTCCTGCCGAGAAATCTCGATTCGGGCGTCTTCGTATTGGGCCCGGACTTCGGCGCTGACGTCCGCGAAAAACTGTCGGGCATCTGCGACAGCCACGGCATGGAGGCTCACTTCGCGGTTCAGGAGCGTGCGGAAGGAACGGCTCACGCGGTCTACTGCGCCGGCGACCAGTTGGAAGGTGAGGGCATCATCGTGTTTGCAGATACCCTGTTCGACATGGAACCGGGGATTGATCTCGGAGATGCCGATGTCGTCGCATGGGTGAAGGAGGTCGACGATCCGAGCCGCTTTGGTGTCGCAGTTCGTGAAGGCGAGCGGATCACGGCCTTCGTTGAGAAGCCGCAGCAGTTGATCTCGCGTGAAGCGCTTATCGGGATTTATTACGTGAAGGACCTCGCGCAGGTGAAGGACGCAATTTCTCACCTCATCGAAAACGATATCCGTGGCCACGGGCGCGAATTCCAGCTCACCGACGCATTCGATTATCTGCTGAAGCAGGGTAAGAAATTTACCACGGCGTCAGTGACGGAATGGCTAGATTGCGGAACGATTCCCGCGCTTGTAGACACCACGAAGCACATCCTCGGCAAGGAGAGCGACACGCTACGCGAAGGCGAGGCCAGCAACAGCATCATCATCGAGCCGGTGTATATCGGCCCCGGTGCGAAGGTCGTGGACAGCGTAGTCGGGATTTATTATGTGAAGGACCTCGCGCAGGTGAAAGACGCAATTTCCCACCTCATCGAAAACGACATCCGTGGCCACGGACGCGAATTCCAGCTCACCGACGCATTCGATTATCTGCTGAAGCAGGGTAAGAAATTTACCACGGCGTCAGTGACGGAATGGCTAGATTGCGGAACGATTCCCGCGCTTGTAGACACCACGAAGCACATCCTCGGCAAGGAGAGCGACACGCTACGCGAAGGCGAGGCCAGCAACAGCATCATCATCGAGCCGGTGTATATCGGCCCCGGTGCGAAGGTCGTGGACAGCGTAGTCGGGCCGAACGTGTCAGTCGAGGCCAACGCGCGGATCGAGCGCTCGGTCGTTAAAGACAGCATCGTCTTTGGCGATGCACGTGTTTCCGACGCCGTGCTTGCCGACTCCCTCGTCGGACACCATGCCGAAGTTGCTGAGCGGCCGCGTTCAATCAACGTTGGCGACCACTCAACGCTGGGCAGCTAACAGGCATCATGCAGGTCTACCCGGCATCGGCAGGTGATCGCCTGGGCTTCACTCAAGTTGTCGAGAAGCTCGACAGCCTTCTGATTTCTGAGCCCGGCCGCGACCGGCTCGACAACATGAGGCCCTCCGCCGATGTCGGGTGGCTGCGAAGCGAGCTGAGCCGGGTCGAAGCGCTACAGCGCGTCCTGAGATTCGACGACCCGGTTCCGTTCGAGCCCATGCCGGACGTTCGGTCGCAACTACGGCGGGCCGCACCGGAAGATGCCTACCTCGATCCGCTGCCGCTGTATGAAGTGGGGCAGTTCCTCGGTACCGCACGCCGGCTCCATGGCTACTTTGGAAAGCGAAAGGAGGCGTATGCGGCGCTATGGGCGCTCATGCAGCAGTTGGTGCCGTTAGAGGAAATCGAGCGTGGGATTGCGCGCGCGGTGGATCCGGACGGCAGCGTGCGGGATGACGCGTCGGATGATCTCCGGCGGATCCGCGTGCAGATGACGCGGCGTCAGGCGCAGCTCCGCGAGACGCTGATGCGTGAGCTGCGGCGCGCCATTTCGGAGGGATGGGCCACGGAGGAACAGCCGACGATACGCAACGGCCGGATGGTCATCCCCGTGCGCGCCGAAGCGCGGCGTAAGGTGCAGGGCTTCGTGCATGACACCTCGGCAACGGGCCAGACGGTCTACATTGAGCCCGCGGCAAGCCTCGACCTGAACAACGAGTTGCGTGAGCTTCAGAGCGAGGAGCGCCGCGAGGTTGAGCGGATCTTGAGGCAACTGACGGCGGAGGTACGAGCTCACCTTGAGTCGATCCGCGGTAGTGTCAGGATTCTCGCGGCGATCGACTTGCTGCAGGCCAAGGCGCGATTCGGGAACGAGCTCGATGCCGTGATTCCTGCCGTCGATACACATGCCGATTTACAGATTATCAAGGGAAGGAATCCCGTTCTGGAGCTGCATTTTCGGCGGTCGATGGCGGCTGAAGAAGCACGAGCACGCATCGTTCCGCTCGATCTGACTCTTGGGCGCGACTATCACACGCTCGTCGTGACGGGGCCCAACGCCGGCGGCAAGACGGTGGCGATGAAGACTGTAGGATTGTTCGCACTCATGGCCGCCTGCGGACTGCCTGTTCCAGCGGATGAGAAGACGACCATCCCGCTGTTTGATGCCGTCATGGTGGATATCGGCGATCAACAATCGATCGAAGAAGACCTGTCGACGTTCTCGTCGCATATCACCAATCTTCGCCACATGATCGAGCACGCAACCGATCGTTCGCTCACTCTGATCGATGAGGCCGGCACGGGCACCGATCCCGATGAGGGCGGGGCGCTGGCTCGCGCGGTGCTTGAGGTGTTGAATACACGCGGCACGCGGACCATCGCGACGACGCATCACGGCGCCTTGAAGGCCTTCGCGCATACGACTGAGGGTGTGGAAAACGGATCGATGGCCTTCGACCGTGAGACACTAAGCCCTACGTATCAGTTTGTGGCGGGCGTCCCCGGATCATCGTATGCGTTTGACATCGCGCGACGGACGGGCTTGCCGACCGATATATTGGAGCGTGCGCGTGAGTTAATAGGGGAGACGCAGTCAGGACTCGAAGACTTGATCGGCGATTTCGAACGCCGAAGTCAGGACCTCGAGCGACGACTTGCGGAAGTGGAAAAAACGGAGCGGCGCGTGGATCGGCTGCGTGAGGAATATGACGCCCGACGGCGCCGTTTCGACGAGCAGCGTGACGAAATGCGCGGACAGGCGGTGGCCGAAGCCGAGCGGATCGTTCGGGAAGCCAACGCTCGGGTAGAGCGAACCATCCGGGAGATTAAGGAAGCCGAGGCTGAGCGCGAAGCCACGAAAGAGGCGCGGCAGTCGCTCGAGGACTTCCGCGAGAAGCTTGGCCGGCGAACGACAAAGCGCCGGCGGCCTGCCCAGGCACCGGTGCAGGAAACATCGCCGCGTGGCACCGTCGCTGTAGGCGATCAGGTGGTGATCGACGGCGGAACGTCGGTGGCTGAGGTACTGGAGATGAGCGGCAAGAATGCGCTCCTTGCTCTCGGAGCGATGAAGATGCGCGTGAAAGCCGATCGGCTGACACGTGTAGGGGGTAAGCGTAAGCAGCAGGTAACCGTTCGCCAGGTTGCGTCAGGCGAGGGATCGCTCGCCGCGCTGCAGGCGCGCACGCGCATCGACTTGCGCGGGATGCGGGTGGATGAGGCCCTCGGCGAGGTGCAGCGGTTCATCGACGACGCCATCCGCACGAACCAGCAGCGGATCGAGATATTGCATGGGAAGGGGACTGGTGCGCTCCGCGAAGCCACGCACGATCTCCTGACGACGATGCCCGAAGTTACCTCGTTTGAGGAGGCACCGATCGAGGAGGGCGGTGCAGGCGTGACGATCGTCTTTTTATGATGACGAAAATATGTAGGTGACTGAGGCCGCGGGCCGTGCGTCCGAAGTAGACGTTATAAGAGCCTCGTGAGCGAAGCGGCGGCCATCACCGTCCCGGCTTGACGTGGGTGAACTGTGGCGGGGGGTCCGCGCCCGGTTCTCCCCCGGATAAACTGCGTGATGAACTGCCGCAGCACGTCGTATCAGCGACCATGCGACGCCGGTGACCCGCTCATACGGTCACTGGTCGGGTAGGTAAGCCAGGACGCCTGGAGGATCTGTCGGATGCGAATGGAGGGTGGCGCGCGTCGGTGGTACGGCAGCGGGGTATTCGATCGATGCGCAGCCTAAATGTGAGGGATCGGGCGTGCCTGATCCGAGGCGGCTGCCATCATGATCGTTCAGCCGTCTCTCAATGCCGACTCAACCGCGTGCGCAGCCGTGGGAAGAGCCGAGAGCCTTGCGCGGCGAGTTGAAAGCCGGCATCCAAAAGCCAAAAACCATAAACCAAGAACCAAAAACCAAAAACCGACAACTAACAAACGTACCCGGGGTGGGACTCGAACCCACACGG
>CBFGYX010000102.1:0-6393 GCA_965653075.1 uncultured bacterium | reverse complement strand
GAATCGAGCCATCCACGGAAGTCATTCTTCCAGCGTCTGAGCGCATCATCAGACGGTTCAAAACGTGAGTCGATCGAGGCCAGTTCTTGCATGAAATCCTCCCACAACCGGCTCAACTCCTCCGCATCCGCCTGCACCACGGCCCTAATGACCGTCTTGTCCCCGGGGTCCTTACGCATGCACGGCGCTCTCCTTACGTTTTACGTATCCCTGGCGGACGAGCAATTCCGCATTCAAAATGGCGCCGCCGGCTGCACCGCGAACGGTATTGTGGACGAGGGCAACGTACTTCACGTCGAAGACCTCACACTCCCGCACGCGTCCGATAGAAACGGACTGCCCATTCTCCAAGCGCGCATGCTTGCGTGGTTGCGGGAAGTTCGGCTCGTCGAACACATGAAGCAACTTCGACGGAGCGCTCGGAAGATCCATCTCCGCAATCGGGCTGACGTACTCGTCAAACGCGGCTCGAACTTCAGCGGGCGACGCAGGGGTATTCAGCTCGACCGACACACATTCCAGATGGCCATCGACCACCGGGACTCGGTTGCACTGCGCACTGATACGAACCTCAATCGGCTTCAGCTTTCCACCGACCAGTTCGGCAAAGATTTTTCTCGGCTCGGTCGTCAGCTTGTCCTCTTCGCCACCGATATAGGGCACAACGTTTCCGACGGCATCGAGCGACGGAACGCCTGGATAACCGGCACCCGAGAGTGCCTGCATCGTCGTCACCATGACGCGTTTGAGACCGAAGCGGTCGTGTAGCGGCTTCAGGCTACAGACGAGACCGACGGTCGAACAATTCGGATTCGTGACGATGAAGCCGCCAGTCTCAACGAACGTCGCCTGTTGCTCGATGAGCGCGGTATGCGACGAGTTGATCTCAGGGACGAGAAGCGGCACGTCTGACCGCATACGGTGGTTGCGTGCGTTCGAAATGACCGGAATGCCGTTCTTCGCGAGCGCTTCCTCGGCTTCACCGGCAACCGACGCATCGAGCCCGGAGAACACGAAGTCGACGTCGAGATCGGGGCTGAGCGACTGTACCTCCATCTCCGCAATGTGGGCGGGCAGCGGCGTTTCGGCCATCCAGTTGGCGGCATCGATATATTTCTTGCCGGCCGAGCGTTCTGAAGCCACCAGGGCGGTTATCTCAAACCATGGGTGACCGTTCAAAAGCTCGATAAACTTCTGACCGACGGCGCCGGTTGCGCCAAGAATTCCTACACGAAGAGGGTGCTGCATACTGCTTACTATGCTTAAACAATGGGTGGTGTTATACGGCAATCCGCTCGGCAATCTCAGCTGAAGGCACAATGACGGTGCCGATCTCATGAGGTGCCATCGTCGAACGGACGTGCACGGGTATGCACACGTCCATCAATGGATCCAGCGCGCGGCGGTGCATCCCAAGAAGACCGGCCTGATTCCATGCCTGTGCCGTTTCGAGGACGATACTGGCGAGACGCTTTGCGTTTTGATTTCGCCGAGGGTCTTCGGTATAGATCCCATCCACATCGGTCCACCTTTCAAACCGATCCGCAGGAATGCAGCGAGCGAGCACGGCGGCCGAGTAGTCACTACCGCTTCGACCCAGCGTCGTGATCTTGCCGTCGACGGTGGAACCGATGAATCCCGTCACGACGGGCACGGTCACCTGATCCAACGCCGAATACCACCTGCGCACCTGCGCCGTGGTCGTCTCGAAGTCGACCGTCGCGTCGCCGTGAGTGTCATCGGTCCGAATCAGCGCTGCGGAATCCTGGGCATGTGCCGCCACACCGGCACTTCGCAGCGCGTATGCCAAAAGTGGGACGCTCAGCCGTTCCCCTTCCGAAATAATTCGGTCGTAGAGCGCCGGCGTCAGCCCCGTGTCTTCGAGAAGACGCAGCTGAAGCGTGAATGAGGCAAGCCGCTGATCGAGAAGCGAGAGATACCTGGAGAGGAACGGACTGTCCATAACCTCCACTGCGAGGTCGTGGTGGCGTGTCCGTAGCCAATCGATCAGCTCCTGATGATCGCTCTCCGGACTTCGCGTGACTTCAACCAGACGGTCGGTAACGCCTGAAGCCGCCGACGCAACGACGACGACGCGTGTCTGTTTGACCGAATCTCCCACGATGGAGACGATCTTGCGGATCGTCTGTGACGATCCGACTGACGTTCCGCCGAATTTTAGGACAGCTATGCTACGTGGGATATCGGCGTTGACCGTTGGCGCGTTGGCTCGTTCGAGTCGATCCATGAACTGAAGATAGATTCAAGAGCATTAAATTCGATGAGGAAGGCGTCGTGGCCGTGGGCAGACTTAATCACAGCGAGTTCGCCCTTGGGGAGGTACTCTGCAAGCTCTGCCTGCTCCTCGAGTGGATACAATCCATCGGAGTCGATGCCGATCACGAGTGCCGGAATTTCGATTTGCCGGAGTGCCTCCAAGTGGCCGTTCCTACCACGGCCGATGTCGTGTGTATCCATCTGATATGTGAGATGGACGTAGCAATTGGCATCAAAACGCTCGACGAGTTTGACACCCTGGTAACGGAGGTAGCTCGACACAGCGAATGTCTCTCCTCCCGAAACATCTTTCATCCGATCCCGCCCGAAGCGCTCTTCAAATGATGCCCGGCTACGGTAGGAAATCATAGCGGCCATCCTTGCTGCGGCAAGGCCTTTAACCGGCGGTGCATCGGAGGGATAGTGGCCGTCGTTCCAGTTCGGGTCTGCAAAGATGGCCTGACGTTGGGCTTCGCTCCATCCAATACACCACGCAGAGTGCCGGGCCCCAACTGCAATCGGCGCGACGGCTTTAACCCTCTCGTCCAACAGGGCCCATTCGAGCACCTGCATCCCGCCCATTGAGCCACCGGTAGCGAGCCGGACCTCTCTAACGCCCAGGTCATCCAGCAGGCGACTATGCAGCCTGACCGTATCGCGGATGGTGACTTCCGGGAACGCCGCGCCGTACGGGCGGCCGCGGCGCGGGTCGTTACTCAGCGGAGAAAGGGTGCCATACGGACTACCGATGACGTTCGCACAGACAACGAAATAACGATCGGTGTCGATGATACGGCCGGGACCGACGAGGTCGCCCCACCAATCATCCGCATTCATGTCGCCCGTTAACGCGTGACACACGATCACGACATTGTCAGCATCATCGTTGAGTTTGCCCCACGTCCGGAAAGCGACGGGTACTTCGAAGAGTACCTCGCCGCTTTCCAGTTCGAATTCGGGCAGATGGAGAACGTTCACGTTCCAGATAAAAGGTGTGATGAACGTGGTAACAACACTTCGTCAGATCAAGCCGCGACGACCGAGCGCGCTGCATGTAGCGCCTGAGAGATGTCTTCTTTAATGTCGTCGATGTGCTCGATACCAAGCGAGATACGCACAAGATCGGGTGAGACACCCGCCGCGGACTGCTCCTCCGGCGACAGCTGCTGATGGGTTGTCGATGCCGGGTGGATCGCGAGCGTCTTGGCATCGCCGACGTTTGCGAGATGGCTGATGAGTTTGAGGCTCTCGACGAATTTCCGGCCGCCTTCTTCGCCACTTGCGAGGCCAAACGCCAACACCGCACCGAAACCGTTCCGAAGGTACTTCTTCGCGCGTTCGTGGAACGGATGATCTTCAAGACCCGGATAGCTGACCCAGGATACGCCTTCCTGCTCTTTGAGCCACTTCGCCAGTTCGAGCGCGTTGTCGACGCTGCGCTGAACGCGTAGTGACAACGTCTCAAGACCTTGAAGGAGCTGGAACGAGCCGAATGGATTCTGGGACGGACCGATATCGCGGAGGCCTTCTACTCGCACTCGAATGGCGAACGCGACGTTGACGCCAAGCACGCCATCCGGACCGAACGCCTCCCAGAACTTGAGACCGTGGTAACCGGGCGAGGGCTCCGTGAAGTGGGGAAAGCGACCATTATCCCACGGAAAATTTCCGCCGTCCACGACCACGCCTCCGATGGTCGTTCCGTGTCCGCCTATCCACTTCGTGGCGCTCTGCACAACGATATGGGCACCATGCTCGATCGGCCGGAAGAGATATCCTGCCGCACCGAACGTGTTGTCAACCACGAGGGGCACGCCTACTTCATTCGCAAGGGAGGCGAGCGCTTCGAAATCGGGGACGTTGAACCGCGGGTTACCAATCGTCTCGACGAAAATGGCCTTTGTGCGATCGTCGATGAGCGAACGGATCGACTGCAAGTCGTCGCCGTCGGCGAAGCGTACGTCGATGCCGAGGCGGGGTAGGGCAACCTTAAACTGGTTGTAGGTGCCGCCATACAGATAGCTCGACGATACGATGTTATCGCCGGCGTGTGCGAGCGTCGTGAGCGCGAGAAACTGAGCGGCCTGACCACTGGACGTCGCAACGGCACTTACGCCTCCTTCAAGAGCTGCCACACGCTGCTCGAATACATCCGTCGTCGGATTCATAATCCGGGTGTAGATGTTTCCGAACTCCTTCAGCGCGAAGAGATTTGCGCCGTGGGCGGCATCCTTAAAACTATAGGACGTAGTCGCGTAGATAGGCACGGCGCGTGCCTGCGTCGCCGGATCGACCTGCTGGCCTGCATGGACCTGCAGCGTCTCGAAGCGATAGTTAGGGGCTTTCCCGTTCTGACTCATTTGTGCGGCTATGGATGGTGGTAAGTGAACGTCTACACTCATCCAGTGGCCGGGCACGACTCCGAGGGAGGCTACAAAAAAAGCCTCTCCCAGATAGGCGGGTAGAGGCTAATCACCAGGTCTGGTGAATGCATCTCTCCGCTCATCTTCCTCCGATATAATCGGAGCAGGAGTTGGCACCATTTCCCCTTTAATGGGACGGTTGCCAGGGCGTCACGGGGCCTGATCCCTCTGCCCTTCTGGATGAGCTATAGACTTAACATCGTGTCATGGCGGTCGGTACGACACGTGTGACTCGGGGTTCCATAATTTTTTTTTTCGGATCTGAGGTTACGCCGGGACGCACCTCACGTCTTGCGACTGATTCCTCACACAATCAGTCCTCAGTAGTTCATGATGGTAGTAGAACGTAGTGCGCCACGGTCCTATCACAACCTCCGCGCCTTTCGGCGAGCCACCGAGCTTCAGTCCAATCTATTCTGGCTGTCGCGCTCATTTCCATCCAACCTGGATGCAAGCCTGATCCGGCCTCTTCGGCGTCACGCCTACAGACTTACCCGCGCGGTGTGGTACGTCTGGCGCAACCGAACAAATGACGTCGCGACTGAGCATGCGACGGCGGATGCCCGGTCTGAGGTCGAGATGCTTCAGTATTACCTCCTGCGAGCCGAGAGCGAGGGAGTTCTGCGTTCCGACACCCGCGACCATCTCGAAAGTCGGCTCGGCGACCTTAGCGTCGAAATCAATCGACTGCGGCGGTCGCTGGCAACCGCGGTCAGGTCGGCCTGACCGCAGTCACGCTCGCTCAGGATACAGCGCCCGCCGGGAATCGCAAAGGCTTGCTTTCGTTCTCCGGCGGGTTTCGGTGGTCGAACACGCGAAATCTTGAAAGAGAACGCGATCTGAAAGAGACACGTTCTGACGGCGGCTGAGGATCGTCTTCCGGCAGGGCCGTATTCGAGTATACGCTCAACGAGCCGCGGCCCCGCTGTATTCCGTTTTGCCGCCGCTAAACCGGCAGGCGCAAGAGTAGAAGCCGCTGGACGTTTAGGTCGATGCCCGCTTAACAGGCCGTTGAAAAATCGATCAGCTCTGCGTTCTGCGTCGTCGTCGCTCCCCCGGATCAGGTCCGGGGCAAGCTCTGCGGCTTACGATAGTACGCCTCAGTCGCTCCTTCTACTCGCTGCGCTCGTCAGTCGCCTGCGGCTCGTGTCGCATGCCCCACATCAAGTCCGGGGCAGGCTTGATCTGTTCGATTTGTTCTTTGGCCTGAGAGGATGATTGTCAACAGCCAGTTAATCAGACTGAGTGAGGAGAAAAGTCCTTGGCGCGATTCGCCCGCGCATCGTATTTGTGCTTCAGCCTCAAGCGGCGGCGGGCGACGACGTGAATACTTCCATCTTCAAAAATGACCTTCGCCGTCGCACGTCGCGTTGACACGATCGTCCGCCCATCGGCACGACGAATCGGATCGCACTCCGCTCCTCGAAGATCAGGCCGTGTCATCCGGTCACCGAGATAAACGTATCGCACCGTCACCCTCCCCACTCAAAAGACCCGCGGAAGATTGCCTCAGCGGGACCTTCCATTTCCACATTTCGAATTCCGTCATCATCTCGTGAGAAGCTGACGCGCAACATTCCACCTCGGACGTGGACGTCGATGGATGACGCCCGGCTACGGCGGGCCAGCCGCGTGACGATTGCCGAGGCAACGGCACCCGTTCCGCATGCCGGCGTTTCAGCTTCCACACCTT
>CBFGYX010000101.1:0-6448 GCA_965653075.1 uncultured bacterium | reverse complement strand
GTGCGTGTAAACAGTCGGTTGGGCGAAGCGTAGCACTGGAGAAAATGTACCCCGCCGCCGTGCTTCGATTCCTTTACGAGCTTCCTCGAAAAATACTGATCCTGCTGGTGCGCGGGTACCAGTTGATGATCTCGCCGCACGTTGGAGGGGCGTGCCGCTATCAGCCTACCTGCTCGGCGTACAGCATCGAGGCGTTTAAGAAGTACGGCGCCATGCGCGGACTGGTCCTGACGGTGTATCGAATCGGTCGATGCCATCCATGGGGCGGGCATGGTTACGATCCGCCACGCTGGTTCGGGGAGCCATTGCCCGATGTATCAGCCGACGTCGACGATGCACCGGCTGAGCGAGACTCATCCTCCTGATTTGTAGATTCCGTGCGAACGCGGCACCGGGTGTCTCTCCCGCTGTAGAACGCGCACCTCCGAAGCACAATCAGCAGGCATGACCTCCGACAAGAAGCTTTCCCTGTTCAACACCCTCACGCGCAAGCTCGAACCCGTTGAGCCGATCGAGCCGGGGCACCTCCGATTTTATTCCTGCGGCCCGACGGTTTACACGACGGCGCATATCGGCAACTTCCGGAGCTTCCTCACGGCCGACCTCATCCTCCGCACCGCACGCGCCATTGGAATGAGTACGACATACGTGAGCAACATCACGGACGTCGGACACCTGACGGAGGACGATTACGCCGATGCCGGCGGCGAGGACAAGATGGCTCGGGCGCTAAAGTCGGCCGAGGGAGAACAGTTTCCCAGCATATACGACCTCGCCCGGCATTATACGGACGTCTTGCTCGAAGACTGGTCGGCGCTGAACATGGTCGAGCCCACGGTGAGGCCGCGCGCCACCGAGCACATCACCGAGCAGATTGACGCCATCGAGCGCCTGATAGAGAAGGGTCACGCGTACGAAACCGAGCGGGGCGTGTATTTCTCCGTCGGCAGCTTTCCGAAATACGGCCGGCTTTCGGGCAATGACTCGGCCGAGCAGCTTGAACAGGCCGTGCGCGATGTGGTTGTCGACTCCGACAAGCGCGACCCGCGCGACTTCGCCCTGTGGAAGAAGGACGAGAAGCACCTGATGCAGTGGTACAGTCCGTTTGGGCGCGGCTTCCCCGGGTGGCACATCGAGTGCTCGGTGATGAGCATGCATTACCTCGGCGAGACGTTCGACATTCACGCCGGCGGCGAAGACCTGATCTTCCCTCATCACGAATGTGAGATTGCGCAGGCAGAGAGTCTGACCGGCAAGCCGTTCTCCAATTACTGGGTCCACACGCGTTTCCTGCAGATCGAGGGCGAGAAGATGTCGAAGAGCACCGGCAACTTCTACACGCTGCGCGACCTGGTGGCACCTGAGCCCGAAGGGCGTGGCATCCACCCGCTGGCGATTCGGCTGGCGCTGATGTCGGGCCAGTACCGCAGGCCGCTCAACTTCACGCGGAAGGCGGTGCGCGACAGCGTCCGGATGCGTGAGCGATTCCTCGAGGCCCGGCGCCGCGTGGAGGCCGCGGTCGAAGCAGCCTCGCCCGGTGATGACCGCCTCGGCGAACGCCTCGACGCCGTCTACGAGCGCACGCTCGATGCCATGCTCGACGACCTCAACACCTCGGCCGCCATCGCGGCAGCGCTGGATGGCGTGAAGCTGATCTCCGGCATGGGCGACGGATTAAACGCTGCCTCGGCCCGGAGCGCTCAGAGCTGGTTCGAACAGATCAATAACTTGCTCGGCTTCATCGACTATGATGAACGTGGTGCCGGCACTGACGCTACCGTCGATGACGAGCTCGCGCCGAAAGTCGAAGCGCTGCTCGACGAGCGCACGCTGGCCCGGCAGAACCGAGACTTCGCCCGCGCCGACGCCATCCGTGAGGAACTCGACGCGATGGGGATCGAAGTCATGGACGGACCGGACGGATCTACCTGGAAGCGACGCGTCGGTGTTTAACAGGCCGTCGCTGCTTAACATTCCCTCGCTCGAGACGTCGATTCTTCGGCAGGTCGATAATAACAAGCGAGTTTATCGCCACTGGAATACGCATGAACCCGAACAGTAACCTCCGGCTCGAGATCATCCATCGGCCGCGGCGTTTGCGGCGGACGGCCAACCTGCGCCGGCTCGTTCGTGAGACACGCCTCTCGACCGACCATCTGATCGCGCCGCTGTTTGTGTGCGAAGGAAAAGATATTGCGGAAGCCATCGAATCGATGCCCGGTCAGAGCCGGCTCTCTGTAGACCGGCTCGTCGCTGAGGCGCGGCACCTGCATGAGCTTGGAATTCCCGGCATCGCGCTCTTCCCGCGCGTGCCCGACGACCAGAAGGATTCGACGGCGACGGAGGCTATGAACACCGACGGGCTCATCCCGCGCGCCATCCGCGCCGTGAAAGAGGCCACGCCCGACCTGCTGGTCATTACCGATGTCGCGCTCGACCCGTACTCGTCCGACGGCCACGATGGGATCGTCCGCGGCGGACGCGTTGTGAACGACGAGACGCTCGACATCCTGGCGCGAATGGCGGTTGTGCAAGCAGCGGCGGGAGCCGACATCATTGCGCCGTCCGACATGATGGACGGCCGTGTGGCGGCGATCCGTGAAGCGCTCGACGTTGCGGGATACACGGACGTCTCGATCCTCGCGTACACCGCCAAGTACGCCTCGGCCTTCTATGGGCCGTTCCGCGATGCGCTCGATTCGGCGCCGCGCGAGGTGGAGGATATTCCGAGGGATAAGAAGACGTATCAGATGGACCCCGCGAATTCTCGTGAGGCCGTTCGCGAATTGATGCTCGACATCGAGGAAGGTGCCGACATGGTGATGGTCAAACCCGCCCTTCCCTACCTCGACATCATCCACCGGGTGAAAGACGTGGCGGACGTCCCCGTGGCGGCCTATCACGTCTCGGGCGAATATGCCATGATCATGGCCGCCGCCCGAAATGGATGGCTCGACGAACGAGACGCCGCGCTCGAAGCTCTGCTCGGCATCCGCCGCGCCGGGGCCGACATCATCCTCACGTATTTTGCGGCGAAGGCAGCCGCCTGGCTTCAGGAGCAAGACTGATCCATCTATTCCCCCTTCTCCATGACCACGATCAACCATCTCGACTACAGCCATTTCGACGGCGGCCTGGTTCGCATGATGAACCGATTCAAGGAAGAAGGCACGCTCACGGGCGATTTCGATGCCGACGAGCAGATCCGTGCCAGCGGTAACGTGGCCTTGCTCGGATTGCTTTACGATCAGCGCGTCCGTGCCGAGAGCGCCTTTACCGGACCGCTTCGCCTGCAGGAACGGCTCGGCCATCTCGACATGCAGAAAATCGCCGATGCCGATCCGGAGGAATTCCGGGAGCTGTTCGGCCAGTCGCCGGCTGTGCATCGTTTCACGAACAAGATGGCCGAGACCACGCAGAAGGTCGCGCGCATTATCGCCGAGGAGTACGGCGGCGACGCGACAAACATGTGGAACGACGGCGCTGACTACCCGACGATCAAGAAGCGGCTCAGAAAGCTACCCGGGTTTGGCGAACTGAAGGCGATGAAGATGAAGTTCGTCCTCCATTACTTCGGCTTCCGCGATTTCTCCGATGAGGCCGACGTCTAACGTCCGTCACCGATCAGAGCCGCGTAATCGGGACGACCACCTGTTCGCCGCCCACATCCAACCGGATCAAGTAGCGTCCGGCGGTCAGGTCGCTCAGATCGATGTCGAGCCGGTGGTATCCACGTGAGAGCAGATGCTCCTGTGGCCGCATCACCTCCCTCCCAAGCACATCATACACCGACAGACTTGCCGGCCCGGTGTGATCCAGCGTGATTTGCAGTGTCACAACGCTGCTTGTTGGGTTGGGATATGCGGTGGCGCTGTACCCGAGCGGCGCGTCCGGGGATAACGTGACGGGGATCGCGGCCCCGCGGAGGATGTCGGCCCCGGGATCGATACGGGGCTGACGCGGCAGATCCGGCACCGTGAACACGAAATTCTGCACGCGCCGGTCATTCCATACGCTCGAACGGTATATGCCCGAGTCATGCTCGATCTCGATTTCGATCGGCATGATGAAAACGTCGGTGTTCGATTCCGGCGGCGACTGGGTCTGGCGCAGCTGCAGCCGGACGTCATACCCCTCATCCACATTCTCCACCCAGTAATCCGCTTCGTATTGGGGAAAGCCCGTTCCCTCAGTCACCCACTGCTCGAAGAACCACGATAGATCGCCACCGTGGACCGATTCGGCGACGCGGCGGAAATCGCCGGTCGTGGCCGTGCCGTACTGTAATGACGGGTGGCCGGCGTAGCGCTGCAGTACCGTGCGGAAGGCGTTGTCGCCGACAACCTTGCGCAGCATATGAAGAACGGCGGACCCCTTTGCATAGACCCGATTTGAGGCAAAGAGTCGATCGATCGATGTCGTATCGCGGGCGACAAGGGTGCCTTCGGCCGTGCGCGCCAACTGGTGATCGGCGGCGAGGCCGGCTCTGAACGCATCAGGATAGCGATCAACCATGGCTTCCCAGTACAGCAACTCGGCGTACGACGCAAAGCCTTCGTTCAGCCAGAGGTGGGGCCAGGATTCAAGCGTCACCGCATCGCCGAACCACTGGTGCGCGAGCTCGTGCGCCATCAGGGCGACTTCATCCCCACCCATCGAGCTGAGCGTCTGGTGTTCCATGCCGCCGCGCCACGAAAACTCGATATGGCCATACTTCTCACTTGCGAACGGATAGCGTCCGAACCACCATTCGAACACGGGTAAGGCATCCAACACTTCGGCCCATCCTGACGGAAGCGCAGCCCCTGCCGGGCGTTCGTACCGATAGTGCACAATCGGCATCTGCGTTGCCGATCCGTCGAGATCGATCGTGTCGGGCGTCGAGTAGGCCTGCTCGAACAACCGGTAGTTGCCCGCGGCGATCGACACGAGGTAGGTCGAAATCGGATACCGCTCGATCCAGTTGAACGTCGTCCGCCCGGCCGACGTCTCGACCGACTCGAGTACACCGTTCGATCCGACGCTCATCCCCTCCGGCACCGTGACGACGACCCGAACGGAGTCAGCCTTGTCGGACGGATGGTCGTTTGAGGGCCACCACTGGCGTGCGCCCCACGGCTCGGAAAGCGACCACGCGACGGGCGTGCCCGCCACGACGTCGAACACAAACGCGCCGAAACCGGTCGGCTCGGGCCGGCCGCTGTAGTCGACTTCGACCGAAACACGCTCGTCTTGCCCTGCCGCCGCCGGCAGGATGACCGACAGGATATCGGCTTCGTGCTCGAACGAGACCTCCCCACCGTCCGGCAGCAGTCGAACGCGTTCCACGTTCATGTTCGAAGCGAAGTCGAGGTCAATCCGGCTCAACGGAGACGTCGCCATGACATCCGCACGCGTCCGGCCGTGGATGATGCGTGCGTCGAAGTCTATGTCCAGATCGATGCGGTAATAGCGGGCATCGTAGCCGCGAGGCGCCGATGGGGCCGAGACGTCGGGGACACGCGGCCGCTCGTGGATGCCCAGTTCATAGGCCCGCAGTACCAGACTCGTGTCGGCCCGAGATGCAAAAGCCTCCTCGCCGGAATCAGGCAAGGAGGCTCCGCTAATGAGAAGTGCAACGGCGAGCAGAACTCCCGTGGCCACGAGTGATGAACGCTGCGAGAGAGCGTCTTGAGTATCGAGTTTTGAGAAATACGAGGTGACGACCATAGTGATACCGCTCTTCGGAAGACCCACCGCCGGTCCATCACCTGCCCATCCCATACTACGCGTAACTCACTTTCTCAAAACTCAGTTCTCAAACCCACCTCTCACGACTCAATCTCGATCGACTCAACCGTATCGCCCTGCTTCACGGCATCGACGACGTCCTGGCCCTCCACAACGCGGCCAAAGACTGTATGCCGCCCGTCCAGATGCGGCTGTGGTGCATGTGTGATGAAGAACTGACTGCCGTTGGTGTTCGGACCGGCGTTGGCCATCGAGATGACGCCGGTATCGTGGCGGAGCGGATTACTCTCGAGCTCATCCTCGAACGTATAGCCCGGTCCCCCGCGTCCGGTGCCCTCCGGGTCTCCCCCCTGGATCATAAAGTTGTTGATCACGCGGTGGAAGGTCACCCCGTCATAAAACCCCTCGCCGGCGAGAAAGACGAAGTTGTTCACCGTGCGAGGTGCATGCTGCGGATAAAGTTCGAGGCGGATGGTGCCGCGATTGGTCTTGATCGTGGCGTGGTGGGCCTTGTTGGTGTCGATCGTCAATTCAGGCGGCTTCGACCACTTCTTCGGCATCGGCTTATCGTTGTCTTGTTGGATGTTGACCGTTGACCGGCGCACGAAAACACGCCGCGCGCCTTGTCGAGTCGTTCAAGGGCAAGATATCCGGCCCATCCTCCTGAAGCCAAGTCGTTTAGGGAAAAGTTTGGTGATGGTGAAACGCACGCGGACAA